>NZ_JBEOOQ010000004.1:0-142645 GCF_040309305.1 Pseudoalteromonas sp. RB2-MNA-CIBAN-0110
CCTCTTAACCTCTTTGTGAATAAATTACTTAAAACCTTATTGCACAAAGAGAAGCAAAAGAGGAGTAAATGAGAAGAGACTAAAGCCTAGGAATTACGAGCTTTGCTCGCCTACAAGTAAATTTAACCACGGCGTCAAATTTTACCGGTAGGCGTAAAGCTTGCTCACGCGAAAAGCGCAGATTTTAATATTTATACTTAATAAACTACCTACTTTGCCTTCACTAAAGCGCAGCGCCCTCTTAACCTCTTTGTGAATAAATTACTTATAAATCTATTTTTTGTAGGTATAACTTATTAAATGCGTTAACCACCTGCTTTATAGCAAAACACTACATACAAAAATGCGCTCGAATTTAACGCATATTCTACCCCTGCGAATGATAGCTTACTCCTATATGTCCACACTAATATATCGCTTTTTCCTTCCTTACTTAGGCGTTTATTGCTAACCTCGCGTTAACGTTTTTACTTAAACAAATTTTTGCTAACGGAATAATTATGCTCAAAAAAATATCACTGTTTATCGGGATGGCAATCAGTGCAAATGCTGTTGCTAAAGGTGGCGTGTCACCTTATTTACCTTTAAATCAAGCCCCAGAACTTGAGCACCAAGTACAACGACTTTTAGCCGTAAGTAAAAACACACATATTATGAGTAAGCCTTATAAAGCTCATGATATTTATAGAGTGCTGCAAACAGTAAGGCATACTTACCCAGAACTATATCAAACACTTTCGTACCAACTTAGCCCTTATATTCAAAGTGATGCGGGTACATTTGCAAAAGTAACGCTTGCTGCTGGCACAAAAGATAAAACACTGCCTAACCAACGCGGCCAAACCACTAAAACCAACTTAATTGTTGAAGGCGGCGCTTACGCTAACTTCGGGCGTTATTTTGGTGTAAGTGTTGCTGGTATTGCCAACGAAGACGAAATATTACCTACACAAAGCTTTTTTTACCTTGGTAATAAATACGCGCAGTTAGATGTAGGTTATCGTGAGCATTGGTACTCACCTTTTAACGACAGTGCCATGTTATTAAGTACACAAGCTAAAACAACGCCTTCTATAACGCTTAGTAATGTAGAGCCAATAACCAGCTTTAATATTCGTTACGATATGTTTATTAGTAAAATGACAGAGCAAAGCGGAATTTTAAAAGAAGGTAAGCAAACAGGTGTGGCAAGAGTTTATGAACCAGGTAAGCCATATTTATTTGGCTTACATACTAGTTTTGCAGCAACCGATAACTTAACAATAGGCTTAAGCCGCTTAATGCAGTTTGGTGGCGGTCCGCGTAGCGTTACATTAAAAGACTTTGCGGAAGGTTTTTTTAGCCCTGGTAGCAAAGATAATGTAGGCAGTAATGATGCTGATGAGTTTGGTGAAAATTTTGAGCTTGGGGATCAACTAGGCTCAATTACATTTGCTTATAATAATAGTATTTATGCGCTACCGTTCGAGTTTTATGGTGAGGTAGCACTTGAAGACACCCTAGGCGGCTCTCGTAATAATGCATATAGCTTTGGCCTTTATTTACCATTTATTGCTAACAACCATAGCCTACGTTTTGAGCACAGTAATTGGCAATACCTTTGGTATGCCAATGGTCTATACCTAGACGGCAACCGTAACTCAGGCAATGTAATTGGCCACTGGGCGGGTGACGAGCACGACTACACGGATTACACTCCTGCTAAATCGATGAGCGTAAACTGGCATTGGCAATTAAGTAAAATAGAAGGCTTAAATACTACTATTCGTATGCTTGAAAATAAAAATGAAGGCTATAAAACAAGTTACGAACTGCAAACGGCATATACTCGTAAGTTAAGTAAACCTATAATGGGCGCAAAAAGTTGGGGAGCTGAGCTATATCAAGGAAAAGATGTATACGGGGAAACGTTTGCTAGGTTAGGTGTATTTGCCAATTTTTAACACCCTGTAGGTGCGAATTTATTTCGCGCCCATCTAACTTAACTTTACTAAAGCGAGGTATAAAACCTCACCTACAATACACTGAAGGTGCGAATTTACTTCACGCTCATGTGATTTAACTTTACCAAAAGTGAGGTATAAAGCCTCACCTACAATACACACCCGTAGGTGCGAATTTACTTCGCGCTCATCTAACTTAACTTTACCAAAGTGAGGCATGAAACCTCACCTAGGGAATATAAATTAACTATGTTATTAATTTTTACCATTAACAAAGGTATTTATATACTGAGTGAAATTTTTACCTAGCTTTTCATCTCGCATTGAATATTCAACAATTGCCTTTAAATAACCTAACTTATCGCCACAATCGTGCGAAGCGCCACTCATATGGAATGCTTCAACCGTTTCTTGTGTCATTAACGCATCAATAGCATCGGTTAATTGAATTTCGTCACCAGCGCCTACAGGCGTTTTAGCAAGTAATGGCCAAATATTTTTACTAAGTACATAGCGACCAACAACAGCAAGATTTGAAGGTGCAACATCTGCAGCCGGTTTTTCAACCATTGTTTTAATTGCTGCACTCATACCTGGAGCAAGTTGCACACCATTAATATCGGCAATACCGTATTTACTTACATCCTCCTGCGCTACAGGCTCAAGCATAATCTGGCTTGCTTGTGTTTCGCTAAAGCGCTTAATCATCGCAGCTAAGTTTTCAGTTTTTTGATCTGCTGTATATGCATCAAGTATTACATCTGGAAGTAACACTACAAAATCGTTATTACCTACAATGGGTTTGGCGCATAAAATTGCATGGCCTAAACCTTTCGCCTCACCTTGGCGTACACTCATAACGGTTACGTCTGGCGGGCAAATTGAACGGACTTCATCAAGCAGCGCACGTTTTACTCGTTTTTCGAGTGTGGCTTCTAGCTCGTAGCTTGTATCAAAGTGATTTTCAATTGCATTTTTAGAACTATGCGTTACTAAAACAATATCTTTTATGCCAGCAGCAACACATTCACTAACAATATATTGAATAAGTGGCTTGTCTACAATTGGCAGCATTTCTTTAGGAATTGCTTTAGTCATAGGTAGCATACGTGTACCAAGGCCTGCAACAGGAATAACGGCTTTCATGGGTAGTCCTTTATTTGTAAATTAATAATGTTTGAAGTTAGTAGGTTAAAAGTAGGTGGGTGGTAAATAAAAAGTAACTTTCAGCTCATCAATGGTTTAATGTGTTTAGGTTAACTAATCTAAGCACATTAAAAAACACTGCCTTAAATTTAAAACAGTGTTTTTAAATGACTTGAAAATTGTAACCTTTATTTATAAAAGTCTTTATACCACTTAATAAGCTCACTTACGCCTTGCTTAACCCCAACCTGCGCTTTATAGCCTGTTGCATTAAATAAATCTGTAGTATCAGCATAAGTTTTATAAACATCGCCAGCTTGCATTTCACGGAAGTTCTTTTTAGCTTCAGTACCTAGCTCAGCTTCAATAGCTTCAATAAACTTCATTAAGTTTATTGGGCTACCGTGGCCAATATTATAAACCGCATACGGAGCAGAGCTAGAAGCAGGCGAACGTGTTTCAACTCTCCAATCAGGGTTTGCAACTGGTATAACATCAGCAGCACGAACAACACCTTCGACTATGTCATCTATGTAAGTAAAGTCACGCCACATATCGCCATTGTTGTTTATATCAATAGTGTCGCCGGCAAGTATTTTTTTAGTAAAAATATACGGTGCCATATCAGGGCGACCCCATGGGCCATAAACGGTAAAAAAGCGTAAACCTGTTGTAGGTAAGCTATATAAATGAGAATAACTATGCGCCATTAGCTCATTCGCTTTTTTAGTCGCAGCATAAAACGACACTGGGTGGTCAACACTGTCGGTTGTTTCAAACGGTGTTTTTTCGTTTAAACCATATACAGAGCTAGATGAAGCATAAACCAAGTGCTTAACTTTATTATTACGACACCCTTCAAGCACATTTAAGTGCCCTACTAAATTAGAGTCTGCATAAGCATCAGGGTTTTCTATTGAATACCTGACACCGGCTTGCGCTGCCAAATGTATTACTTTATCAAACTGCTGTGCTTTAAATAATTCGCTCATTGCTGGGCGTTCACTTATATCAAGCTTAATAAATGTAAACGCTTCATGGCTTTCAAATTGCGCTAAACGAGCTAGCTTTAAATTTACATCGTAATAGTCGTTAAGGTTATCAATACCGACTACTACATGGCCAGCCGCTAACAATTTTTGGCATGTTGCCGCACCAATAAAACCAGCAGCACCCGTTACTAAATATTTCATAATTTCCTAATCTTTAAGCTGATAAAGTTGAAAGTTGAAAGTTGAAAGTTGAAAGTTGAAAGTTGAAAACTAAAAGCCTAATCCCAAGTTTCAATAGTTTTCATTAAGGCAGATATCATTTTTGATAACTGCCTAGACTCTTCTATCCAAGTCCGTACTTTTACCTCAATGCCTTTAACTTTTAAAGCTATGCTTATTTGCTAACGCGCCAGCAAGCAAGACGCCTACAACAATAACATCGTAATTATACGGCTGAGTCGTAGGCGTAAAGTTTGCGCACGCACGAAAAAAGCCTAAACGCGCCAGCAAGCAAGGCGTCTACAACAATAACATCGCAATTATACGGCTGAGTCGTAGGCGTGAAGTTTGCGCACGCACGAAAAAAGCCTAAACGCGCCAGCAAGCAAGGCGCCTACAACAATAATATCGCAATTGTTCAGCTGAGTCGTAGGCGTGAAGCTTGCTCACGCACAAAAAACACTAATTTCAACTATAAGCCTTTAACCTTTAGTCTTTAAACTTTGTTTATTAATCACTACCAAACAAGTCGCGAGTATAAACTTTGTCAGCAATATCACTCAACTCTTCAACCATGCGGTTAGATACAACAACGTCAGATATTTGCTTAAACTCGTTTAAGTCTTTAATTACACGAGAGTGATAAAACTCATTTTCTTCAAGCACTGGTTCGTAAACTACAACCTCAATACCTTTAGCTTTAATGCGCTTCATAATGCCTTGGATGGCAGAGGCTCTAAAGTTATCAGACCCTGTTTTCATTACTAAACGATACACACCAACCACTTTAGGGCTGCGCTTAATTATTGAGTCTGCAATAAAGTCCTTACGCGTCGTATTAGCATCAACAATTGCACCAATAATATTATTAGGTACGTTTGCATAATTTGCACGTAGCTGCTTAGTGTCTTTTGGTAAGCAGTAGCCGCCATATCCAAACGATGGGTTATTGTAATGATCACCAATACGTGGGTCTAAGCTAACACCCTGTATAATTTGCTTACTGTTTAAGCCATGTGCTTCAGCGTAGCTATCAAGCTCATTAAAATAAGCCACACGCATAGCTAAATAAGTATTCGAGAACAGTTTAATAGCTTCAGCTTCAGTTGAATCAGTAAACAATACTTCAATATCTTCTTTGATAGCGCCTTGCTTAAGTAAGTTTGCAAACACAGTTGCACGCTCACTTTGCTCACCAACAACAATACGTGATGGGTATAAATTATCGTGCAGCGCTTTACCTTCACGTAAAAACTCTGGCGAAAATATTAAGTTATTAATGCCAAGTTTTTCTTTAATATCTTTTGTAAAGCCAACGGGTACCGTTGATTTAACAACCATAACTGCGTTTGGGTTATGTGCTGTGGCATCTTTAATTACAGCCTCTACAGAGTTTGTATTAAAATAGTTGTTTTCAACATCATAATCGGTTGGTGTAGCAATAATTACAAAATCAGCATTTTTATAGGCTGCTACTTTGTCGGTAGTTGCTGTAAAGTTTAAGTCACTACGTGTTAAAAACTCACTTATTTCGGTATCAACAATTGGTGATTTTTTATCATTTAAAAGTGCTATTTTGTGTTCGTCAATATCTAATGCAACCACTTCATTGTGTTGTGCTAGCAACATAGCGTTAGAAAGGCCTACATAACCTGTACCTACTACGGCAATTTTCATATTAATCCTTTAAGATTAGTTAATAAGTAATAAAATGATTCTATCAGAGTTATAAATTAGGCTCTAGATAAAAACTTTACCTAGGCATAATACTAACGAGTTTTTGCCAAACACTAAAAATAAGAAAGGGATCAACATACGAAAGTTTAAACTAATCATTATATAGAGCTTTACCCACACTTATGTAATATAACTTAGTAGAACTCAAGGCATTAAAATCACCTATAGTTTAATCATCTCAAAAAAATTATGGGTATATACTTTATAATAAATATTACTGAGCTCTTCAACTTCACTGTTAAATACAAGTACCTTGGCTATTTACCTACACCAAATGCAGCCACTTAATTAAAAAGTGCTGGCAACATAGCATAAGTAAAAGTCTATACATTGAGTAATTATTATAGTCACATTCATTTTCGTTCTCTCCAAAAATTATTAATTCCAATTTTAGTTTTATTTATCCAAAAATCTTCTGTAGTCTTTGCCGCCATTTCAAAAGCGCCGCGCTGAACTGTTGAATAAACAATCGCATCACAAATTAATTCCATCATTTTTTTTAATTCGGTATATCTACCATCATAAATAAGGCCATTTCCCATATGCTTTACTAGGGAGTGAATCCCACCTACGTCTGAAACAATCACAGGAACACTACGAGACCAAGCCTCTAAAATAACACGTGGAAAGCCTTCATATTTATTCTTTGAAGGAACGATTAAACAATGAGAATCATCAATGTATTGATACAATAAGTGATTAGGTTTGGGGCCAATAAAGTCAATAGTTCGAGTGTCTTTATATTTATGTAGTAGATCATCCATAAGCACCCCTGAACCAATAATTTTCAACTCGAATTTACTTGAATCTAGCTCTGAAAATGCTTTAAGCAACTCATATAGCCCTTTATCCTCTTGAATTCTGCCAATAAATAAAAATTTAAATGGAGAATCAGTATGCTTAATATTCTCTTGTATATTTTTTATATTTGAGTCAACTAATTGCAGCGTATTATGATTTTTTTTAATACAGAAAGCCTCAAGTTCAGCCCCAGTGCATAAATTTAATGTATTAAAGTTTTTAGCTATGTTATGAACACAAAGTTTAAGAATCTTGGAGAATAAATATGCCGTAATTTTTGTAATACCTTTATACTTCTCGTTATCCCAGGCTTCCATTCCATTTGCACACATATGATTGTAAACTACTCTTTTTTTACGAAGAGCACATAGAGAAAATATTACAGCCCCAATTGTAGGATTACGAGCCCAAACTTGAGCATCTGGATAACGTTCTAATATTTGATTACAACGTTTTATATAAGTAAAAAAATAAGATGGCTCTCGAAGTGATCTCTTAAAAAAATCAGCTATGGAATCATAACTCGGGACAACTTCAAAGTTACTATCTTGAATACTAGCACTCGCTGCTAGGGGTTCGTTATTAGATAAACGCCCTACACAAACAACCCTTTCACTATGAAAGCATTTAGTTATAAAATTTACAGAAGCTTTCGATGAAATAAACAATTCATCTTTTTTAAAAAAAGGTTCAGCCAGAAAAGCGATTACAGTCATTTCGATCTCTCTATTGGCTTTGCCGGAACTCCAGCTATAGTACAGTTACTTCCATAGCTCTTAGTTACAACAGCCCCAGCGGCTACAATAATATTATTTCCTAAGGTTACTCCAGGCAATATAGTAACTCCATGTCCGATCCATACATTATCACCGATAGTGACTTTTTTTAGTATCTTAGGGCTTGTTCCAATCGAGGAGCCATTTTCAGCATGATTCATTGTAGCAATCATTATATTTGGACCTAAGCGGACATTACTACCAATAGAAATGCCTCCGATAGCATCTATTATATTATTTCTACCAAAGCCAGAACCATTCCCAACTTCTAAATTTTCAGGATGATATATTTCAACATTTTCTTTTACTGTAAACGACTTTCCACATTTTTTTATAAAAAAAGAAAAGGCTTTGCCTCTTACTTTATGCCCAATTCTTCCAGGTATAAAAAGAAAAAGCCACTGGTATAATGACCAAAGCTCTTCAAGCAATACTCTTTTAAATTTTTTCATAGAGCTCCTTTAAGTTTATAAAGAATAAGATACATGATAAAAACAGGATTAAGATTGAATTTGCCCTTACCCTTTGAGTAGAGAAATGCATTAAACTTACTTATTGTATAAAATGATAATTTATCCTTATGAATTCGCAGAAACATTCTAATTCCACCTAATTTTTTTTCAGAGGTGCTAATTCTAGAACGTTGAGGGCTTAAATCCATATAATATGATTCATCAAAAATATTTCTACCTGGACCATACTCTTCGACAAGGCGAAGCCATAAATCATAATCTTGCCAAGCAGCCAGCTTAGGCTCAAAACCTCCAAGGTATTTTAAGCGTTCAGTATATGTAAAAACTTGATTACCGATAACATTATACTTCGACAAGTTTTTTAAAGTAATATTAGATAATGAATTAAAACCCGTAGCAACTACTTTTTGGGAACTACCTAAATCATGAAAAAAAACAGTTGCTGAAGAAATAAAGCTATACTTTTTGAGTAAATAAGATTTTTCTATAAATCTTTCTATTCGCTCAAATAAAAAGTAATCATCGTCATCTAAACCTGTTATAAAAGTTCCTGTTGCTTGCTTAATTGCAATATTTCTTGCATTACAGGCTCCACTTGGGGAAGGTAAATTAACAACTTTCACCCTACAATCCTGACTTAATACTGTATCTAAGTACTCTTTTGTAGAATCAGAAGAGCCATCATTAACAATTATAAGTTCAACATTTGAGTAAGACTGATTTAATACAGAGTCAATAGCTCGTTTTAACAGCTCACAACGATTATGAGTAGGGATATATATACTTACTAAATCATTTTGATTCATACACATTCTCTTGTTCTTTCCCTAGATAGCAGATAAATGGAAAGATTATAAAAATAAAGGGTTCAAAAGGCCTTAAATATGAAAAGCCCAATATAAAGAATAGGCATAAAAAGATATAAAATCTTACATTTAACTTAAGGGGAATTATGAGAGCCAAGTAAAATAGAAGTGGTACTAAGCCAATGTAATAAATTAAAAACACTATCATGGAATGACCAAAGACACCATCAATCCCTGTATTCCAAGGATTAAATATATCAGATGCAAGGCCTTTACCTAACATTAAGTCATAGCCATCAGTTATAGATAAATACCTAATTAAATTAATAAAAACTTCAAATTTACTGTCGAATGAACCACCATAAAAAAAGAAGCCATATATACTGCCACCAAACAAAGTAGCGAGTAAAGAAAATAAGATAAGAAATCGTATGGAATAAAAAGAAACAATTAAAATTATACTAACTAAAATAGCAGCACGAGAAAAGCTTAAAACTACAATTACAAAAAGTATGATGGAAATAATCTTTAAGGCTTTTTGATCATATTTGCTGTTTAAAAATAATGATAAAGAAAATGCAAGAAATGCTATAACACCAACGCCGTTAGAATCGAATCTTAAGTATGAAAGAATTTTGTATATATAAAAGCCACCAGAATCAGAATCCATCATCCCCTGTAAACTCTCATACTTTGCCCCGGCTATATATTTAGCAAGTATAACCGGTGAGAATATCCTAGAAATAGACTCAAACAATAAAAAAAACAATATGACTACAAGAAGTTTAACGATAAGTGAACGTTTCTGGTCAATTGATAGTCGATCTATTAACGAAAAGATAGACAAAAAAATAATCAAAGGAGACATCAAAGAGAAAAAATAGCCAAAACCTCCTTCGGAGCCATTTAGCGTCCATGATATAAGTACGAAAATTAAAATAAAAAAAACTAATAAAATTCTTTTAAATTCATCTTTATGAAGAGAACCGTTAAATAATTTAGTTATGTATAATATGGAAAATAAAACCATGGATGTAACAAAATTTAATAACTGGAAAATATGCTCACCATAAGCCACATTAAATATATAACTTCCTGCGGTAAAGTTTAATATTACAATTATAAACAGCATGAAAACTGATAAATGACTAGTCACTACAATGATTCCAGCAAAAAACGTTCTTTGCTTTGCATATAATCAATATTAAACTCATCAGATAAATTAGGGCAAATGTTATTACACAGTTTTTCATATATTTTCTCTGCAAATCTTTTTTCGAAATCATCACCGAGAGGAACAATAAAGTCCTTTGGTAGTATTTCTTTAATACCTCCAGCGTCACTCGTAACAGGGGGGACCCCCAAAGCTAAAGCCTCAGCAATAATTAAGGGCAAGCCTTCATTTAAGCTTGGCAGAATCAATACATCAGTTTTCAACAAAAGTTTATTAACATCACAACTATCTATGTGACCTAAGAAAATTTTATTCTTCATCTTTGTATTTAAATACTCGAAAAGCTTGCCTTCACCTGCAAAAACAAAAATATAATCTTCGATCATAGATTGCAGATACAGTTCAACCATAGGTAAAACAGTCAAATTTTTAACGTTAGTAAAGTTACCAATAAAGGTTATAATTTTTTTATTTTTAGGGATATGTTTCGCATTACAAAACGATTGAATATCTTCTTCAGTACTTTTAACAGGCTTAGGTATTCCATTATAAATCACTTTAAAGTTATCTCCAGAGTAACCTAACTTTTTAGCCTTCTGATAAAGATCGTTGCTCACAAAAATATTAAAAGTGGAATTTCTCATAGCAACCAAAGTTGCCCTAACCAAATTTTTTCTATCCTCAGGTATAGAATGAATATCGCTGCCATGAAATGTTATCACGTTTTTAATTTTCAGTACTTTAGCTATGTGTGAAGAGAGTATTCCTGCAGTTAATCCCCAGTGCGCAGAAATAACTTTGCCATCGATTTTTGGTGCGATGTTTTTAGCGTTAATTTTGACAGCAAAGGAGTTTAACCCTAATAAAATGAGTAAGTAATGTAACAATCCTTTTTTTATGTGTAATGCAGAAAAAAGAATATCATTATAATAAAAAGATTGCTTTTTGTTATGTACTGCTACGCCAGCAATTTTTTTAAGTAGAACTATTAAAAAACTATCGTAGTAGGATATATTAAAAACTCTAGCTTGATCTTTAAAAGGAGAAATTCTAAACACTACAGAATAAAATAACCCTGCACGAACCCCTTCCCTTAAATCTACTAAAAAACTATATTTCTTTTGTCCACTCATAGTAAAACTCTTTTAAGTTAGGCATAGTAAAAAAATCATATAAAACATAAATCAGTAATAAAAACATTAATAACAAAGAAAAATAATAACTAATAAAAACATTAAAAAAGCTAATAATCAGAATAAGCGTACAGAGTACATATGTTTTTAACCCAGTCTTTATATTCTCAGGGGTAAATCTGTTAGATAGAATACTTTTTATTAGAAAATAAAAATAAAATGTTACAGCTAACGAAGCAGCAGCACCTAAAGCACCATAAACTGGCACAAACCACGCTAACGATGATAAATTAATAATAGTAGTACTTATCATTATTGGAATCATGAGCTTAGTTTTCTTTGATAGATTAATACCAATTCCTGAAACTTCTGTTATTGTATAAAATAATGGGTATAGAGAAACAAAAGATAACATCACTATAGAATCATAATAGCTTTCTGGAATGAAAAATTTAATTAAAGGTGAAAACAATAATATTAAAAAATATATAAAAATCAATATCAAAACGACTAATTTTTCTGTATATGAATACAAGAAACTCGCCGACTTTTGTTCATACCACTTATAGATAATAGGAATCCAAATAGTTGAAAAAATTGTTTGCACTATAATTATAATTGCTGCAAAACTTACTGCTAACGAATAAACCCCTAAGTCAGACATACTAGTAAAATAACTAATATAGAAACGATCTAAGCTAGTTAAACCCCAGAAAAGAAGCCCTGAGAATGTTAAAGGCCAACCAAATGAAAAGCATTTTTTAAATTTTTTACTTCTACTATATTTAAAGCTCTTAAAGAATGGGAATAAAACAAAAAAACTAAATATGGTTGTAATTAAAGCACTATATAATTGTAGATTAATTACATTTATTAAAGACTCAAAAAGGTTGTTTTTATACAGGTAGAAAGAAACAGACAGAGTAATTAAAATACTTAGCTTTCTGACTATTTGTGTTAGAGAGAAGGCTAAGGCATATTCTTCCATCCTCATAACAACCATATTAAACCTTATTAGGAGTAAAAGAAAAGCTGTTAGAAATACTTCAAACAATATATTTTCTGTAAAAATTTTATTTTTTAGTAAAGTCTCATTTTCAATACTGAATAAAATAAAATAGGTAATAATGAAGACTAAGCTAATATAGAATAAAATTTCCATGACTAATGGAAGAGCTTTACTCCTTTCATACTCTCTTATTAACCCTTGATCTAAACCAAAAGAAAAAACCAAAGTTATACCTGTGACTATAACTAAAAATAAATTCATTTCACCAAGCTGACTTGGTGAAAAAACCCAGCTAAGTAAAGGTATTGTGATTAGTCCCAATATAGGAGTTACAACTCCACCGATTGCATATCTAAAAAACTTACCTTTTGGCATTATTTTACCTGAAATGTTTATAGAGTATAACTCGGAGAAAATGAGGCAAAATACGACTAATTGCTCTGATAATAAAAAAACGATAGAACTCTTTTACATTAAGAAAGCTACACTCCCTTAATTTTTTTGCTATTATGAGGTCGTAAGAGATGTATTTTATCCCGCCTCGTCTTTTTATCATCTCAGGCGTTACTCTAAATGACAACAAACACTCAGATGTATTTTTTAATTTATATCCATTACTAGATAGCCGAGCCCATAACTCATAATCTTGGCCATTTTTTAGGTTTTCATTATACCCGCCACATGCCAACACAGATGACTTAGAATAAATAACTGATGGATGATTAATAGGGTTACGCTGTTTCATCATTTTTTTAATATCACTATAAGACTCAGGCACTGTTCTGATCCGCCTTTCATCATTAAACTCATTAAACTCCTGAACAGTACTACCAATAACTGCATAGTTACTTTCTTTAATTTCATTGTAAAGTACTTCAAATCTGTTATTGTGATTAATATCATCAGCATCACATCTGACAACAAGATCATACTTACATCGGCTGAGTCCCAAATTCAACATTGTCGGTAAGCCTAAGTTCTGTTTTTCATAAAACAATTCCAGCTCACTATACTCTTTTTGATAACTTATAATAATTTTATCTAAATCACTTCCTATTGGACCATCAACCATCATTACGACTTGTCGAGCTCTTAAAGTTTGATGAAATATACTTGATAACGCTTCATCTAAATGTTCTGCCCTATCGTTTTTATAGACAGATATTAAAACACTAAATTCATTCATCATACATCACTTTTAACTTTCTCATTATTAACGTCCCATACCAAAAAGTACCGTTTTTGCAGTAAGTAACAAAATCTTAAAGTCCAACAAAGCAGAATGATGTTTAATATAATGAATATCATATTTATGCTTCCAAATTGCATCCTCCACAGATGCTCCATATGGATAGCTGACTTGCGCTAGACCGGTCACACCTGGCTTTACTGCATGACGAAAGCGATAGTATGGTATTTCTTGTTCTAAATCTTCTATAAAAACTTCGCGTTCAGGCCTTGGTCCTACAATTGACATAGAGCCCTGTATAACATTTATAAGTTGAGGGATTTCGTCTATGCGGGTTTTTCGTATGAATTTACCAACTTTGGTCACACGAGCATCATTTTTTGAAGCCCATTGCGCACCATCTTTTTCTGCATCGTTACGCATTGAACGAAACTTATATACTTCAAATTCTTTATTGTACTGTCCTGTGCGCTTCTGCTTAAAAAGTATAGGGCCAGGGCTTTCAAGCTTTATTAATAAAGCTGTAATTATAGAGAAAGGGAATGTTAATATTAATAATACAATGGCACTAAAAACATCGACTAGGCGTTTAGCGATTTGTGTTCGTTTATTTGATAAAATTGAAAATGCTTTTTGATGCAAAAAATAACTGCTGTGCAGTAAGCGTACTTCTGTATATTGAAGCCTTTCATCTAAATAGCTTACTAATGGCTCAACCCACGCACCACATTCAGTAGCGCTTACTAAAAATTTGCGCTGCGCTTTAGTCAAATGTGCACTCTGATAATGACACACTACTTTATTAGTAAAGTCATTAATAGAGTAGTCATTCATGATTATATCAAAAGAATAATCGTCAATAATACTGCCTATTTCTTTGGCGCACTCAGGAGGGCAAAACACATAGATCACATTTTGCTTAAGCGCTTCTGATTTAGACTTAAAACTATTTGTGATAAAAATGGGCTCTAATTTATCTAATTTACTAACAGAAGAGTGATTTTCACTTCCTGCCATTTTTACTTCGAGGCTCATTATTCTACCACCCGATTATATGTATTATTCAACATAAAAATTGCAGCTATCATATATCTCTCGCTTTATTACCACGTTTTAATTCCATTTAACTTGCTCAAAACCATAAATGCGACATCGCCGCTGGATCGTTTTGTAAACTAAAAACCCATGTGAAATTAAGCTCCGATGGGTTAATGTATGTAAAAATTGACTAAAAACAATAAAACATCTCAGGTCTTCATTAAGCCATTGAGACACTTATTCCTATAGTGAGACAGTAATCTTTAACTATCTCACTGTAATACCTTGTTTGGTAATTCTATTTAAAATTGCCTAATAGGTCTTAATTTAAACTAAAGGCTATTTATCGCTTTTGTATTCGTAGTTGTAGTATCCATAATACCCATACGCGTTACTCGCTTTTTTAAGAACACCGTTAAATACTACGCCTTTTACATCTATGCCATTTTGTTCAAAACGGTTACGCGTTAGGTCTATCTCACGTACATGGTTTTGTCCAAAACGTGTAACAAGTAAAGTAGTACCAGAATGCGCACTTACAATCGCAGGATCGGTTACTGCTAGTATTGGAGGTGTATCAATAATTATAATGTCGTAAGCTGCGCTTACTTCTTCAACTAATTTGCTAAAGTTGCTATGCATTAATAATTCAGACGGGTTTGGCGGTATTTGCCCACGCGTAATAACACTTAAGCCTTCAACTTTGGTTGGTTTAGTAACTTGCTCTAGGTTTAAACGGCCTGATAAGTAATCACTTAATCCATCATCCCACTTTAACCCAAACTGGGTTTGTAAGTAGCCTTTACGCATATCGGCATCAATAATCAGTACTTTTTTACCGCTTTGCGCAAGTACTGATGCTAAGTTAACCGATATAAACGATTTACCTACGCTTGGGCTTGGACCCGATATAGCAATAATGTTGTTTTTAGCTTCCATCATCGCAAAGTGCAGGCTTGTACGTAAACTACGCAGTGCCTCAATTGCTAGGTCGGCCGGGTTATCGAGCGCTAATATGCTTTTAGGCTTGTTCGTTTTGTTTTTGCGGGCTCGTTCAGCAAAGCCACTTAGTTTATCTTGATAATCTGAGTGCGGTACACTTGCGTATACAGGTAAGCCTAGCGCTTCAATTTCTGCAGGGTCTTCAACGCCTTTGTGCATTGCTTTTTGTATAAGCACAATAGCCACGGCTAACATGCCACCAAGCATAGTAGCCATTACCACTATTAATGCTTTTTTAGGTTTAACTGGCTTGCTGGTATTTACCTCTGCGTAGTCAATAATACGTACGTTACCTACAGTGCCTGCGCGAACTATATCAAGCTCTTGTGTTTTACTAAGCAATAAAGTGTAAATTTGGTTACTTACCTCAACATCGCGCTTTAAGCGTAGTAGCTCTTGTTGAGTTTCTGGCAGATTACCTACCTCGCCTACAAGCTCTTGCTTTTGGCTTTCAACTGCTTCTATTTGCTCAAGTATACCTTGGTACGAAGGGTGATCTTTTTTAAACTTTCGGCCAATATCTAAACGCTTTAAGTTTAGCTCTTGTAACTTGGTTTCAAGCTTTACAACTTGCTCAAGCACGCCTTGTGTTTCGAGCGTTATGTTTATCGATTGGCGCTTTATTTGGTAGTCGTTAAAGCGTTGTTCTGCGTATTCAAGCTGCTTTTTAATTTCAGGTAATTGTACTTCTAAAAACTCTAGCGACTTTTGTGCCTCGGCGCTATTACGTTCAACATTGCGGCGTACATAAATAGCGGCTACTTTATCAAGCACTTTTTCAGCGTAGCTTGGTTTAATACTTTGTAAGCTTAGGTTAATTATGCCTGAGTCTTTACCTTTTTCGCTTGCGCCAATAGCTGTTTGCAAATCTAAAATAGTATTTAAGCGATCTTTACGGGTAATTGTAAATTCTGTACCAGGGCGTGCATTTAAAGTACGAATAGTTAAGTTAAACTTACCGTTTGTAAGCTCCTCACCCACTTTACCCGATAATATTTTCTCACCGTCACCATTTAAAAGTACAAGGCTATTATTAGCCTGTGCTATCAAGGTAAACCCTTGATTAATTGCAAAACGTGGTACATCAAATCTAAATACATTTATACTTTCACCGCCCCATGCGTAGCTGCTTGCTCCAAAACTAGGTTCAGCTAAGTCGCCATCTTCCATTGGGGTAAAAGTACGGTAAGCTCGGCTACCTATAAATGGGAATAGCTTTGGCTCTGCTATTACGTCAAGCTTTAAAGTGTCTACTGCCTCACCTATTATACTGCGCGATTTTAGTAGCTCTATTTCGGTTATTGCAGCCGATGTACTTTCAAACATTCCTGCCATATCGTCAAAACCAGGAACTGATGCGCCGCCGTCTTCAACTTGTATCATGGCTGTTGCTTGGTAAACAGGAGTACTTAATACAGCATAAATAACACCTACAAACATAAACAGCGCAGTTACGGCTACTATAAAATATTTGCGATCGAGCAAAGCGCCCAATAGCGCCATTAAATCAATCTCTTGCGTTGGTTGTGTGTTATTAGTACTTTTATTATTAGCGCTACTAGCGCTGTTATTCGGCTGGGTATTCATTAAATTAGCCATTCCTTATAAATACTTTTGCCAAGCGCTACATGCGCTGTCGATTAATGTATAAACGTGTTCAAAAGCCTCTTGGCTTTGGCGGTACGGGTCTGGTATTTCGGCGTTATTAATCCACTTACCGAGTAAAAACGTTTTACCGCGCGCCTCTGGGTAGCGAGCATGTACGTCGTTTAAATGGCGTTCTTCCATTACGAGTATTACGCTGTTTTGCGCTACTAAGCTTGATGTAAGCTGTTGCCCTTGGTGGGCATCCATATTAACGCCATGTGCGAGTGCTATTTGTTTTGCTTTTGCATCTGCTGGTTTGCCTTCAAGTGCTGTTAACCCAGCAGACGATACTTTAATATTTTTGCCTTCAAGCTTTTGCTTTAAAACATACTCACCGGTTGGGCTGCGGCAAATATTACCTGCACAAACCACTAAAACTGAATCAAACATTTTTAAAAACCCTTAGTTTGATGAAATATCGTCTAGGCTATCAACCGATGCTACCGACGGTAATAATAAACTTATTACACGGTTCCAACGGGCAAGTGGTGCCGATGTTACATATACAATATCGCGCGGCTGTAGCTCAAATTGCTCAGCTAATACCATTGCTGCTATATTTTTAGCGTGTAATTGGTATACGTTTGCAATAACACCGGTTTGCTCTAGGTCACTTTTACGCAGTACAAATACACCGTTAGCGTCGGCTGTATTTTCGTTTAAGCCGCCCGAGTCGCTTAGCGCT
This sequence comes from Pseudoalteromonas sp. RB2-MNA-CIBAN-0110, assembly GCF_040309305.1. NCBI lineage: Bacteria > Pseudomonadati > Pseudomonadota > Gammaproteobacteria > Alteromonadales > Pseudoalteromonadaceae > Pseudoalteromonas > Pseudoalteromonas sp. RB2-MNA-CIBAN-0110. The sequence goes on from NZ_JBEOOQ010000004.1 coordinate 17,771, forward strand.
TCGGCCAAGTTTAAACCATAACGGTTAAGGGTTACTGAACCTGCTTTTTTAACATCACCTAATACAAATATTTTTTGTGCATCGTTACGGTTTACGTGCACTATGTCGCCATGTTGTAACAAGCGGTTTTGCGAAATGTCGCCATGGGCATAAAAGTCATCAAGTTTAATAACTTCTGTTTTATCGCCACGAGTAAATGTAACTGTGCGCCAATCGGCAGCTTCTGTTAAGCCGCCCGCTTGGTTTAGAGCATCAATTAAGGTAAGTGGGATTTCGGTAACTGGGTATACACCAGGCTGTTTTACCTCGCCGGTAACGTAGGTTTTTTGGCTTCTAAAGCCAACTACTTTTACATCAACTTGTGGGTCTTCTATTACTCGGCTTAGGCGTTTTACAAGCTCATTGCGTACTTGGCTTATTGTTTTACCTGCTGCGGGTATATTTGGTGCGTAGGCGTATGTAATGGTGCCGTCTCGTTGTACTCTAAAGCCGTCAAACTCTGCGGTACGTTGTACTGCTGCAGGTATTGTTAGCTCTGGGTGATCCCATACGCCTATTGTTAGTACGTCGCCAACACCTAGTTTGTATTCGTAGTTACTTACGTTTAAACCATCGGTGCTTGAAATTGGTTTAGCTGCTATACGCGCTTGATTTTGTTTATTTATTAGTAGCGAGTCGATTATTTGAATGTTTACTTTTTCGAGATCTTGTTCGAGGTTTTGTGTTTGCTCGCCTGAGTCTATACCTTCAAAGTGGCTGCCTGGTACTATTGTACAGCCTGTCATGCTTAGTATTGCGAGTATTGATGCGAGTGATTTACAGCTTAACGCCATTGTAGAATCCCAAAATTATTTTAATATTGCACTTACTCACCAACCTTGGTGAGCACTTGTATTTTAGCCGACTAATTAAAGCATGTGCACTATTGTGAAGCAATAGCCTTTGCTTTGTAAAAGCTTTGTTACTAAGTTTTTAATTAGCACTGAAATTATATCAGTATTTTCATAAGGTCTTTATGAATAAATTTAATTGATAGCCGTTTTCAGTAAAACACTTAACGCATTAATCACCAATTGCACAAAGAGAAGCGAATGATGAGTAAATGAGAAGCCATTTAAACAAGTACTTTATGGCTGTTTACTTCTCTGAAGCTCAGTGTGCTCGACCTCTTCAGATTAACCACTTAAAGCTTTATTGCACAAAGAGAAGCGAATGAGGAGTAAATGAGAAGCCATTTAAACAAGTATTCTATGGCTGTTTACTTCTCTAAAGCTCAGTGTGCTCTTAATCTCTTCGTAGATTAACCACTTAAAGCTTTATTGCACAAAGAGAAGCAAAAGAGGAGTAAATGAGAAAACATAAAACATAGTAATTATTTATTTTTACTTCTCTAAAGCGAAGCGCCCTCTTAACCTCTTTGTGCATAAATCACTTAAAGCCTTATTGCACAAAGAGAAGCGAATGAAGAGTAAATGAGAAGCCATTTAAACAAGTACTTTATGGCTGTTTACTTCTCTAAAGCTCAGTGTGCTCTTAACCTCTTTGTGAATAGACCTTATTACGAGCTTTGCTCGTCACGCCAGCAAGCTGCGCGTCTACAAGTGAACTTAACCACGGTGTTAAACTTTGCCGTTGGGCTTTCACACGAACAGCACTCTTGGTTTATTTTTGAATAAACTCATTGATAATTGCACAAAGAGAAGTGAATGAGGAGCAAATGAGAAGCCATTTAAACAAGTACTTTATGGCTGCTTACTTCTCTTGAGCGCAGCGCCCTCTTAACCTCTTTGTGAATAGACCTTATTACGAGCTTTGCTCGTCACGCCAGCAAGCTGCGCGTCTACAAGTGACTAACCACGGTACCAAACTTTGCAAGTAGGCGTAGAGCTTGCTCACGCGAAAAGCGCAGCTTTTAATATTTAAAGCTGATTGTTACCTACTTTTGGCTTCTCTAAAGCGCAGCGTCCTCTTAACCTCTTTGTGAATAAGTTACTTAAAGCCTTATTGCACAAAGAGAAGCGAATGAGGAGTAAATGAGAAGCCATTTAAACAAGTACTTTAGGCTGTTTACTTCTCTAAAGCGCAGCGCCCTCTTAACCTCTTTGTGAATAACCCTCATTACGAGCTTTGCTCGTCACGCCAGCAATGAACTTAACCGCGTAGCTTTAAGTGCTTTAGGCACGCTTCCGCCCTTAGGTCACAGTTCCTACTTACTGATATAAAGCTATTTTTTCGCGGCATAAAGCCGCTGCTACATTTTTGTTTTTCGCGGTGTAAAACCGCTGCTACATTTTTGTTTTCGCGGTGTAAAACCGCTGCTACATTTTTGTTTTCGCGGTGTAAAACCGCTGCTACGCTTTTGTTTTTCGCGGCATAAAGCCGCTGCTACGTTTTTAGTTATTATTGCTTAATATATTTATTATCTACACTTACTTCAATTTTTTGATTAAGTAAGTTAATTAGTAAAATACTGCGCAAGTCGCCATCAGGCTCTTTGTATATTGCTTGTATATTACTAAATGAATCGTTATTTACGCTTACTACATCACCTGTTTTTGGTATTTGTGATTCAGTAGTGTGTGAACGTTCATTTTTTAACTGGTCAATTATGTGCTTAGAAACCAACTGATAATTTGCTCCATAAGAAACAAAACCGCCTATTCCACGGGTGTTTTTTACAGCAGAAAAATTACCATTTTTTAATTCAAGGCATACAAATAAATAATTAGGGAATAAAGCAGTGTGTTTGACGGTCCGACAACCTTTAACCAACCTTTCGGTAGTTAATTTGGGGTAAAACGCTTCAATCCCTTGATTTTGCAAGTTAGTTTTAGCTCGCTCTTCTTGCTTAGGTTTGCATACGACTAAATACCAACATTCCATAATAGCCCTTAATACATGACTAAATTGCAAAAAATACAATATTAAACTAAATAAGCTTGGCATTATAACCAACATAAAGCTCCTATGTAAATAAGCCTTAGTGGTTAATAGTCGCTCACTTTAATAAATATTATTATTGAGTTTAAGGGAGTGGGGAGCTGGGGTTGGTTTGGTGTTAACAAACAATATTTATAGTTGTCTAAACAAATAGTTTATCCACGAAAGTTTATTAAAAAATTTAATTAATATTTTTTAATAAATATACAAGTAAGAGTGCGAAGTAAATTCGCACCTATCGGTTGGTACATGTTTGTAGGTGAGGTTTTATACCTCTCTTGTTGTTAGGTGTTAAAGCATGAGCGCGATGTAAATTCGCACCTACAGGTTGGTGCATGTTGTAGGTGAGTTATTAATTTAGCCAAGCATTAGAACCTTGAATAATTATGGCTTTACTTCTACCTTAAAATTCAATGTAACAAATTGATGACAAGGAAGCACAATGCAAATACTTCACCACGGAGCGGTTAACGGCGTTACTGGTTCGTGCCACGAGCTGGTAGTTAATGAGCAAACAAGTGTGCTTATTGATTGCGGATTATTTCAAGGAGAAGACTCTAAAGCCGACCTTTCAATTGAGTTTAATATTACCCATGTTACTGCCCTTATTGTTACCCATTGCCATATTGACCATGTTGGCCGAATTCCTTACTTATTTGCAGCTGGTTTTAAAGGCCCTATTTTTACAAGTATTGCATCGGCCAGCTTATTACCTTTGGTAATTGAAGATGCTTTAAAAGTGGGTGTAACCCGCGACCCTAAAATTATAGCTGCCTGCTTAAGCTTATTGAATAAGCGCATAGTAGCTGTTGATTATAAAACGTGGTTTGAACTACCTTGCAAAGGGCTCAACAAAGCTAAAGCGAGGTTTCAGCGTGCTGGGCATATATTAGGTTCTGCATACGTTGAAATTGATATTACAAATAACGATAACGACAAACACCGCGTTGTGTTTTCGGGAGATTTAGGTGCGCCATACACCCCACTACTCCCTTCGCCTAAGCCGCCCTATAAAGCCGATACTCTAGTTATTGAATCAACCTACGGTGATAAAAATCATCAAGGCCGTAAAGAGCGTACAAAAACGCTAAAAAACATTATTGAACGCGCCGTAGCCGACAATGGCGTTGTTTTAGTACCTGCTTTTAGTATTGGCCGCACACAAGAGCTGCTATACGAGCTAGAGCAACTCATACATAGCTCATCTAAAAAGTCTAAGTGGCGAGACATTCACGTAATACTCGACTCCCCTATGGCAGCCAATTTTACTGAGCAATACAAAAAATTTAAGCACCTATGGGATAGCGAAGCCAAACGCAAAGTTGCAAACGGTAGGCACCCGCTCGATTTTAAAAACCTAACTACGGTTGATTCACACAAAGAGCATTTGGCTATTATTAATTATTTAAGTTCGCGGCAAACACCAGCCATAATCTTAGCGGCAAGTGGCATGTGTACTGGTGGCAGAATAGTTAATTATCTTGAGCGATTTTTAAATGATAAAACCACCGATGTATTATTTGTAGGTTACCAAGGTAATAAAACGTTAGGCCGCGAAATCCAAAAATATGGCCCAGGGAATGGATATGTTTTTATAAATAATGCTCGCATTACTATAAACGCCAAAGTACATACAATTAGTGGCTACAGCGCCCATGCAGATCAAAACGGATTAATTAAGTTTGTTACGGGTATGCATAAAAAGCCAAGCCTGATAAAAATAGTGCATGGCGATGATGATGCAAAAAACGCGTTAGCCGCAAAGTACAAAGAGGTTTTAGGTAATGATGTTGAAGTTGAGATAGGTAGATCGTAGGCGTGAAGCTTGCTCACGCAATTTAATAAATGCGTAAAAGCTGCGCTTTTAGTGCGCCAGCAAGCAAGACGCCTACATGGGCACATACACAAAGGATAAAAATACACGTAGGCGTGAAGCTTGTTATCGCAATTTGATGAATACGTAAAACGGTACTTTAAATGCGCCAGCAAGCAAGATGCCTACATGATCACATACACCGAGGGTAAAAACCCACGTAGGCGAGAAGCTTGCTCACGCTATTTGATAAGTACGTAAAAGCTGCGCTTTTAGTGCGCCAGCAAGCAAGGCGCCTACATGGTCACATACACCGAGGGTAAAAATCCACGTAGGCGTGAAGCTTGCTCACGCAATTTAATACATACGTAAAACGGTACTTTAAATGCGCCAGCAAGCAAGGCGCCTACATGGTCACATACACCGAGGGTAAAAACCCACGTAGGCGAGAAGCTTGCTCGCGCTATTTGATAAGTACGTAAAAGCTGCGCTTTTAGCGCTTTTAGTGCGCCAGCAAGCAAGGCGCCTACATGGTCACCTACACCGAGGGCAAAAACCCACGTAGACGTGAAGCTTGCTCACGCAATTTAATAAATACGTAAAAGCTGCGCTTTTAGTGCGCCAGCAAGCAAGGCGCCTACATGACCACATACACCAAGGGTAAAAATCCGCGTAGGCGTGAAGCTTGCTCACGCAAATTAATAAATACATAAAAGCTGCGCTTTTAGTGCGCCAGCAAGCAAGGCGCCTACATGGTTACATACACCGAGGGTAAAAATCCGCGTAGGCGTGAAGCTTGCTCACGCAAATTAATTTATTCAAATGGAAATTAATTATATGGCTAACACACATAAACGTTTAAAAGGACGCTGCACTTCGGTAAACGCTTATTACTCTATTACAATTTGTTGTGATTTTCGTAAGCCATTATTTGCTAACTTTTTATGTGCTCGGTTAATTGCGAGTGAACTCATTAAATTTTCAAGAAACAATTCACTTAATACTATCTGCTACGTAATCATGCCTGATCATATACATTGGATTTTACAGTTAAATAGTAGCCTTGACCTTTCAAACCTAGTTAGGAATTTTAAAAACATTACAACTTATAGACTTAATAAACATAGCGGTACACACGGAAAGATATGGCAATCAAATTACTATGACCACAAAATAAGAAATGATGAAGATTTAATAGGTCAAGCGAGGTATATAGTGGCAAACCCTTTACGTGCAGGCTTAGTGGACAACATAAGGAAATACCCATATTGGGATTGTGTTTACTTGTAAAAACGGTGGCTTTAAAGCGCCAGCAAGCAAGGCGCCTACATGGTCACCTACACCGAAGGTAAAAACCCACGTAGGCGTGAAGCTTGCTCACGCAATTGGGTAAATACATAAAAGCTGCGCTTTTAGTGCGCCAGTAAGCAAGGCGCCTGCATGACCACATACGCCGAGGGTAAAAATCCACGTATGCGTGAAGCTTGTTATCGCAATTTAATAAATACGTAAAAGCTGCGTTTTTAAAGCGCCAGCAAGCAAGGCGCCTACATGCACACCATACACCAAGGGTAAAAATACACGTAGGTACGTCATTCCCTACAAAAAGCAAACTATTGTAATCTATTCGCTTTAGGAGCCACTTACGTTTGGTAAAACTGTAACGTTAGTCTGCTTATTAAATTTTTGCTTCCAATTCAAATCACAAATGCCATCAGTGGGTGAAAAAGCGGTAGGTGCGGTTAAAAATAACCTACGTATTTCTTGATGATCAGACTCGTCACATGCAATTTTAAGTTTATCTAAAAATGGATCGAGCTCAGACCAAGGCATTTTAACTTCTTGTGCACTTAGGATTCTTGGGTGGTCTGTTCCAATAACGTTATCTCCGATGAGTAGCTCTTCAAAGAGTTTTTCACCTGGGCGTAATCCTGTGCACTTAATTTCTATATCGCCATTTGGGCGTTTTGCATGTTTAACTTCAAGCCCTGATAAATGAACCATTTTGACAGCTAAATCTTTGATTTTAACAGGCTCTCCCATATCAAGTACAAACACGTCACTACCCACTCCCATTGCACCCGCTTGAATAACCAACTGGGCAGCTTCTGGTATTGTCATAAAGTAACGGGTTATATCTTGATGAGTAAGTGTTATTGGGCCGCCTGCTTTAATTTGCTTTCTAAACAACGGCACTACAGAACCTGACGATCCTAAAACATTACCAAATCGAACCATAGTAAAGCGTGTTGTGTCTTGGATTTCAGATAGCCCTTGCAGTACTAATTCAGCCATGCGCTTAGTTGTGCCCATTATATTTGTTGGGCGTACTGCTTTGTCAGTGGAAACCAATACAAACGTTTCTACATTTGTATAAATTGCAGCGGTTGCTACATTGTAGGTGCCATAAACATTGTTACGCACGCCTTCAACTACATTATGCTCAACTAAAGGTACATGTTTATATGCGGCAGCATGATAGACAGTTTGAATATTGAAGGTAGAAAATGTAGATTCAACAAGTTTTTTATTTTGAATTGAACCTAATATTGGTAGTACTTCTATATTTAAATTATTGGTATCACAGTACTCCGACAACTCTTTTTCTATAGCATATAAAGCAAACTCAGACAGCTCAAATAACACTATTTTAGTCGGGCTGTTCTTAATTATTTGCCTACAAAGCTCAGAACCTATAGAGCCGCCAGCACCGGTTACCATTACCGCTTTATTGGCTATATTTGCCGACATTAAATCTTGTCGTGGTTGGACTGAATCGCGGCCCAACAGATCTTCTATTTCAACATCTTTGATTTCATCAAGATTCGTTGTCCCTGCAACAATATCGGCCATGCCAGGAACTGTCATAACTTGTAGTTTAAACTTTTCTATTGCGTTAAGGACTTCTTTTCGACGACTTCGAGATGTACTTGGTAGTGCCAACAATATTTTATTTGCACATTTTTGCTTTGCAATTTCAGCAATTTGCGACGGTGCATGTACACAAATACCTTGGATTAACGATAAATGCTTTTTAGGGTCGTCGTCTATAAAAGCGACTGGTGAATATTCTGGCCCGTTTGCTAAGGCGGTGGCTAATTGACGACCAGCAGAACCAGCCCCATATATAATTACACCTTCTTTACGGCGCATAGTTATTTGACCAACTACAGCTCGTACCGTTAGCCTTGCACCACCAACAAATAAAATACAAAAGCTGGCATAAATAAACGGCACTGTTCTTGGTACTGGCGCACTTAGAAAGAAGGATAAAATAGTTAAATAAACAGTTGAAAGTAAAACACCGGCAATAATTGCCCACATCGCTTGTGTGTTCATATAACGCAATACAGCTCTATAAAGCCCAAGTTTTACAAAGCTAAATAAACTTAGCGGCAATACGGCTGATAATAAAATCCAAGTATGTGTGTTTTTTAAAACTGCTGTGCTGTCTAGCCTTAGTAAAAAAGCAAGCCAAAAAGCCACTATTATAAATACGCTATCGATGAGGAGAGAAATAATTCTTTTTTGAGGACGAGGTAAATTAACTAAAAATTTTAAAGGCACAATACATTTCCCTGAATCTAGCAGTGATACTACTATTCTATTGATTACAATTTTACTACAAGATGAACAACCATTGCACTTAATAGTTAAAGACTATATGTAAATATTTATATAGTCTTTATGTATTTGGTTGTTTTTTGTAAGTAAACGTTATCGTTAGGTATATGTTTTTATTTTAAAGAAGCTAAAACAAGCACTTCGTTGATTATTTGAGCTGTTTTACCTATTTCGCTTTCAGTCAAAGTTGGATGCACTAAAAACATAATTGACGTTTCTCCTAACTGTACGGCATTAGGTAAACGTTTTTTAGGTCTCCATGGGGTATCGTCAAATGCTTTTTCAAGATAAACCTCTGAACAACTGCCTTGAAAACACGGTACACCACGTTCCACAATTTCGTTTACTATACGATCTCGATTCCAATCATTAGCCAAATATTCGGGGTTTATAAACATGTAATGTTTATATTGAGCATGTTCGATGTGTTTTGGTACGTTAACTAATCTTACGCAATCAAAGCTATCTGCGGCATTATCGAGCAATGCACCATAAGCTTGACGTTTTGCGGTCCATTTAGCCATACGCTTTAGCTGAATACGCCCTATAGCAGCTTGCATTTCGGTCATACGCCAATTTGTGCCAAAACTTTCATGCAGCCACCTAAAACCTGGTGGGTGCTCTCTATTATAAATAGCATCAAAGCTTTTACCATGATCTTTATAGCTCCACATGGCTGACCATAGCTCTTTTGAGTTAGTTGTGACCATTCCGCCTTCGCCACCAGTAGTCATTATTTTGTCTTGGCAAAAACTCCATGCACCTATGTGACCAATACTTCCAACAGAACGACCTTTATATTTAGCACCATGGGCTTGTGCACAGTCTTCAATTACATAAAATCCATGTTCTTTACTGAGCGCCATTATTTCATCCATTTCAGCTGGCATACCCGCTAAATGAACAACAATAACTGCTTTAGTTTTTGGCGTTAATACTGCTTTTATAGATTCGGCGGTTATAGCTTGGCTATTTAGATCAACATCCGCAAATACAGGGGCCGCACCAGATGTAACAATACTTGAAGCAGATGCTAAAAAAGTACGCGGAGTAGTTATTACTTCATCACCAGCGCCTATATTTAATGCTTTTAAAGCAAGATCAAGTGCTAATGTGCCATTACCTAGCGCTATGGCATATTCACTATCAGCCCAGCTTGCAAATTCTTTTTCAAATTCACGGCCTTCAGTGCCGGTCCAATAATTTACTTTGTTGGATAAAATAACGCGGCTAACTGCATCGGCTTCTTCTTGTGTAAAGCTAGGCCATGGGGAAAATGGGGTATTTAACATGCAATTCCTATAAAATTTAAAAAAAGCTTAACTATTATCTGAAACTTTAGTGCAAGGAGAGCCATAAGCAATTACACCAGATGGTATATCTTTGACAACTAAACTACCTGCACCAATTAATGTATTGTCGCCAATATTAATAAGTTGTTTTACTTTACTTCCAATACCTACCCAGCTACTTCGTCCGACGCAAACTCCGCCAGCTAATGCTGTACCTGGACAAATATGCGTAAAGTCATCTATTTTGCAATCATGCTCAATTATAGCTGAAGTATTAATTATACATCCACGGCCTATTACTGCAAAAGCGTTAATAACAGCATTAGCAGCTATAACAGACCCTAAATCTATTTGAGCATATTTACTTATAACCGCACTTGGGTGTATTAGGATTGGAAGTGTATAGCCATTTTTGGCTAACGTTTTTATTTTTACTTCTCGAGTATTATTGTGACCTATAGCAACAGCAACATTTATGTTGGTGATAGGTACATTAAGTAAATCTGAAAATGTACCTATAACAGGCCAATGCTCTATATTTTTTTTATTAGGATAGGCATCGTCATAAAAGCTAACACTAAAACCTAGTTGCTCCGCAATATCAGCTATTATTTTACCGTGGCCGCTAGCCCCTAAAATAGCCAACGTTTTTACAGCTGGCTTAGTCATTGTTAGAGCCTTTAAAAGGCTCAATAGTTACGTGCCCATCAGCACTGATGCCTTCTCTTATAAAAACTTTTTTTACTGTTAACAGTAATATTTTCATATCGAGTAAAAAGCTTTGATTTTCTACATACCAAACGTCGAGCTTAAACTTTTCATCCCAGCCAATTGCATTACGCCCGTTAACTTGTGCCCAACCTGTTATACCAGGTCTTACATTATGGCGTTTAGCTTGTTCTGAGTTATACAGCGGTAAATATTGTACTAATAGTGGCCGAGGCCCAACTAAGCTCATATCGCCTTTAAGAACATTAAACAAACCAGGTAGCTCGTCTAAACTAGTTGAGCGTAAAAAAGCGCCAAACTTAGTCATTCTTTCGTTATCTGGAAGCAAGTTACCGTGCTTATCTTTGGCATCGAGCATGCTTCTAAACTTCATCATTTTAAATACTTTACCGTGTAAACCTGGGCGGTTTTGCGTAAATAAAATAGGTGAACCTAATTTAGTACGGATTAATATCGCTACAATAACAATAATGGGTAACAACATAGCAAAGACACTCAGTGCCACTATAAAATCAAATAAACGTTTCATGGTTTAACCAACTGTAAATAAAAGTTTTCTAGCTTTTTTAGATAAGTATTTCTTTCGAATCTTTCTACAATTCTTGTTCTTGCATTACAAGACATCAAACTAAGTGAAGATGCAGTGGCATTAGTAGCATTTTGCATTGCTTTAGCTAAACTATCTTCATTTTTAGGTTTCACTAACCACCCATTAAAATTAGGAGTTATTATCTCATTACAACCATTAATATCTGTTGCTATAACAGGTAATGACATAGCACCGGCTTGTAAAACAACATTAGGAAACCCTTCTCGATAACTCGAAAGAACCACTACATCGCTGGCTCTTAATGCTGGACGTATATCTGACTGAAAACCTAACATATGAATTCTTGGATGGTTTTCAATTATAGTCATAATATCAGGCTGTATAGGTGCTGTATGATCAATATCACCAACCAGTAGTAAGTGATTTTTTTCTGTTTGCAATATAAAAGCATTAACTAGCTCTTTTATTCCTTTATCTATATTTAAGCGCCCTACAAATGTAAAAATAAAATGCTCAGTGGGAATAGATAATTCACTTTTTAGGTTAGTACTAATACCATCATTATTTTTGTTAAAATACCCAACATCAATGCCTGCTATGTTGCCATTACCAATTAAGTTTAGCTGTTTGGATGTAATTTTATAACTTAATAGATCGCGTTTAACACCTTCTCCCTCTGGTACTATATGAGTAGCTGATTTACAAATAAGTCTATCTATAAAAATTAATAAGCTTTTTTTAAAACCCGTTTGAGTAGGGAAAATAAGACCCGTAAACGTATGTATTTTAATTGGTACAAAACATAGTCTTGCAGCTAGCATGGCGATCAATCCAGCTTTTGGGGTATACGAATGCACTATATCTGGTTTGTGAATTAGAAATAATTTGATCATAAAAAATAGTGAAATAATATCTCTAAATACATTTATACCTCGGCTCATTAGCACTGGATATACTGAAACACCTTCATTTTTAGCTACTCGCTCTAAAGCCGGTGCAGGAGAGCTTACAATAGATACATCAAATGTATTATTTAAAAATTTAGGCTGATTTTTTAAAATAGTGTCTAGAGTTTCAGGTACAGTCGTGACTATAAATAATGTCTTTTTGTTCATAAGGCTTAAGAGTTCCAGATCTCATTATATTTACTTACCATGGTTTCTATCTTGAAGTTATTTTCTATTCGCTCTCGCGCTTTAAGCTGCCTTGCTTCCCATGCATCTTTTGAATGGGCTTTCATATTTATAGCTTCAACTATTTTACTTGCTAAATCTTGAGAATTTTGCGGTTTAGCCACCCATCCAGTATCACCAACAATATGTGCAGCATCACCTACATCTGTGGTAACGCATGGAGTACCACACGCCATAGCCTCATTTAATACATTCGGGAACGCTTCACTCGAACTTGACAGAAGGTGTATATCAAGCCCATTCATTACTTTTGGTATATCACTTCTTTTTCCTGCTAAAATAACATTATCGAGTACGTTATTTTGTTGTAACCATCCCATTAGTTGCTGGTTACTGTCACACATATCTAGACCAACTAATAAACATGAAAAATTAATTTTCTGCTGCTTTACTAAACCTAAAGCTTTTATTAAATTTTCGTGATCTTTAAACGGATGGAAACGACTTACCATACCTATAAAAACAGTGTTATTTGAAATACTAAACTCTTTTTTAATTTGTTCTTTAGCATTATTATCGGCTTTAAAATCGTTAAGGTCATAACCATTGTAAACCACGTTAAGTTTTGCTTCACAATAGCCAATCCCTTTATTAGCTTCTGCAGCTTTATCAGCACAACAAATAATTTTTTTAGGAATGATGTAACTTAAATAGCCACATAATTTCGCAACCAGTATGGTGGACTTTTTAGCAGCACCTGGTGTTAAATTAGACTGATGCAATCCCCATGTTATATTTTTTATACCCGCACAACGAGCCACTAGGCCACCAAGAAGGTCTGCATGATACATCCATGTTTGTACTGCATCAGGCTTAATGCTTTTAATCAGTTTATATAGCTTTAATAGGCCCCTGAATGTAAAGCGTCCTAATGGCATATCCAATGAATACGCAGTAACACCTTGTTGCTGCAATAACGGACCATATTTAGATAAGCCCATTAATGAAATAACTGTATGGCTATTTTTTGAATCGGTTGTGCATAAGCGATATAAAACAGCTTCAGCACCACCGTCAGCTAACCCTGTAATAATGTGTAATACTTTCAATTAAAATACCTTTAAACGATAATTAGCTAACAAACCAACCGAAACCTTCAAGCCTAAAGTGTAAACTCCAAACTAGAAAAAAATATAAACAGAAAACCAATTGAAAAATACGTTTATATTTTACTTTAAAACGAAGTGAAGCTAACAACACTAGCAATACAACACTTTCAAATATCCTTGCTGTAACAGGTAATAAAAAATAAGTTGAAAGGTACAGAATTAGAAAGAATATAATTTGCGTGTTATATCTTAAAAAGACTTTGCCTTGCATAACAAATAACATGAAAACAAAGCTCCAATAAATAAAGCCTAGGCCACTTGCGCTTTGCGAAGCCCCATTACTATATTCTTCACCCTGCCTTGCGCCAATAAACTGCGCTAAGTAAAGTCCCATAGCTCCAACAACAACTCCAACAAATACGTACAATATACTTCTGATACCGTGTGAAAGTTTTAAGTGCATTAAGAAATTAACACCCAAAATACCTAGCAAAATTATAATGAATGATGAATGTATGAGTGCAGCACAGATATAAAAAAAATACTTTACTTTATTTGAAGCGCTAAACCACCCAATTAAAAAGATTGCTACCCCAAAACCTTGTCGTAAATGAATTAAATTGTTTTTTAGCACCAAAGGTAGTAATAAAAATAGCATTACCATATAAAAATACTTTTTATTGGTATTTTTTAATACCAAGTAAAACGTAGAGAATGTAGAAAAAGCAATTATTATTCTCACGATATTTTCAGGAGAAATAAAAAACGAAAGTAATGAGTTAATAACCAACCACAAAGGCTCGTTAACCAATAGCGGCAACACCCCAGATGAAAAGTTTTTTACTAATAAGATTGGTGAGCTTTCTGGGTATAATAAATAGTTTCCTCTATCAACTAACCCATCTATAGGTAATGCAGTTAAAAATATACAAAAAAATAATGCTATAAAAAAACTTAATAGCTTATGTGATTTAGGGTTAATCCTAAAAGAGCGATCATAAAAATTGTATTTTTTGATATTAGTACTCATTTAACAAAGCTTCCCAACTTTGGATTATATTTTTAATTTTATATATCTCTGATGACTTTAAAACATCATCGCCATTAAAAGGAGATTTAAGAGCTTTGTCTAAATAATCCTGTAGGCTATTTATATTTTGATACTCAACCAGGTAGCCGTTCTTACCTTGTTCTATTATTTCGCTTGGACCACTTTTACAATTAAATGCAACGACAGGTGTGCCTAGGGAAATAGATTCAACTAAAGTATTGGGGAAACCTTCGTACAAAGAGGTTAGTAATGTTAACTTAGCATGCAAGTAATAAGGTATTACGCTTTCCTGAAAGCCTTCAAAATCGACTTTTTCACTCAAATTAAAGTCTGATACAAGTTGCTTTAACTTCTGCTCCAAACTTCCTTGACCAACTATTTTAAGCCTTAAACTAGGATGATTTTTTGATAAGACAGAAAAAGCCTGAATTGCAAAATGAAATGCTTTTTGATCTTCGAGTCTGCCCACACATAAAATATAATCGCCTTTAGACACTTCGCTTGGTTTTATATTAACAGCTTCATTTTCGACTGTTGTGTTTACAGGGTTATATATAACACTTGTTTTATTTTTTAATTTTGGAAACACTGATAATAAATCAGTTCTCATGCCTTCACACTGATTAACAATATGGTCAGATCTTTTGTAAATTTTCATGAGTAAGAAAGAAAATACAGAAGTACGAAAACTCCTTTTAACACTTTTTGAATTTTCAGAAAGTGAGTTTATATTCCTACTTATAATTTTTACATTAACTCTCATGAAAAGCTTAATAAGTAACAATATAAGGCTAAGTTCATAATTAAAAACAACTACTTTAGTTGGTTTGTGTGTTTTTAAATAATTATATATAGGCAAAATAGAACTACGGGCATTTGGTAAATCTAATACAACTAAATTTACTTTTTTGCTTAATCGAGTGCGATAAGCAGCATCTTTCAATGTAAGTATTACAAGCGTTACATCCCAACCTGCTTCAGCTAAACCACTTGCGACAGTAACACACACACCCTCAGCACCACCACCTGCGAGTGAACTGATAAAAAGCGTTATTTTCTTTTCAAAGCATTTTTTTATCAAAGCATTACATCCTTGGATCTTGCTGCCATAAATCACCTAACCACTTATCGTAAGCATATGAGTTAAAGCCTGCATCGCCCGATTCATGAGCAAAAGTAAGCTCACCAAAATATATTTTTCCATCTACATTATAAAAATCAACACGGGCATAGCTAAAATCTTTTGCTAAACTTTTAGCAAGTTCTAGCATAGTCTCAAAGTTTTTTGGCCTTTCGATTTGAGTAATTATTGATGGATATACACTCGTCATAGGAATCCAATTTAGGTTCTCATCAAAAAAAGAACGATGATGTGCTGCATCCCTTTCAAAGTCGATGTGTAAGATAACTTTTGCATCGCCATCTGATTGCTTGAAAACATGAAACTTGTAGTCTCTTAAACTTGACTCTCCAAGGTGAGGTAGCAACCTTTTTTCAACTAATATTGAAGGAGGAATATCGCTATACCATGGCTCATTTTTGAGTTTCCCATAATCAACTTTTAACTGCTTATTTACATCGTCACAAGCGTATTTAATTTGTTCATCACTACAAGACTCTGTTAATAAATAAACGGGCCCAGAGTTATGATTTGCTTTGAGTAATACATCACCATTTTCATGGATAATATTTTTTAACGTATCATAAGTAATAATTTTACCGGAATAGTAAGTTTCGATTACAATTTCAGATAGCCCTTTTTCAGTAATCCACGTTTTAACGGCAAGCTTATCTGAACATATAGAAAACAGCGGGTTAGAAGGGTTACTCTTTCTGATATGAACTTTCTCATTAAATGTTGTTGGGTTTAAAGCTGTTAAAAAATACCCATTTCTTCTATAAAAACTTAAGTAAAACCAACACCTACGTAATAAATTTGAATTACTATAAAGATTACTTCTGATTTTTCTAATTATACTCATACTAAAAACCTTTAATTAATTTTTATACCATTTTTCATTGCATATAGAGTAAATTTAAAAAGTGAGTATCAATACTTTATTAAAACTGCTATATATTTATAAGCTAATAATTATAATCGTAAAAATGTCTTAAACATTTTAAAATAAACACCTACAGAAAGTATCAATTCTTTTTCACTTCTAACAACCTAACTTATTACATACTTAAGTATAATTTTCACTTCTAAATATGTCGTATTTAATCAAGTTAAAGTTAGTTTTTCTCAAAACCTTCAAAACGAGTTAAATAAGGATGCCTTTTATTAAAACGCATGCTAACTCTGTCTAATATTCTTGAAAATTCATAAATCCAGCGGTTATATTTTAATTTTTTAGCTGGCATAGTTATATATTTCAATTCATCCATTGATTTTTGACAAGACTCATTAGTAAAACTATCAATGCACTCTAAATGACTAGATATTAGGGTTTTTCTTTGCTGAGTATTCATATTGATATAATCTTCAATAATTGTCTCAACCGATATCATTTCTAAATCCAATCCCTTTAGATTGTATTCATATTGGTTAACATCGCTAAAATACCCATATGTTTCAGCTTCTATAACATTTTCAACGCCTACAATACTTGGCAAACCTAATGCTGCAGCTTGGATTATAGCAGTACCACTACCTATGAATAAATTATAATTACTCACTGTTTCATCAAACTTTAGATAGTCTAATGTCCCTTTTAAATGAATAGATTCACTCAATCCAGCCTTATTTATTTCATCAGCTATTTGTGCTTTTAAAGGGCCATCACCATAAATGTCAAATTGAACATTAAACCCTTTCGTTTTTAAATTTTTTAAGACCTTAATCATATAAAAATTATATGTTTTAAAATCAACTAGTCGCCCTATTGCTACGATTTTTATTGGTAAGTTTACTTCACCTGAAACTTTAATATCTTTTTTATCGATAACACCTAGTCTAAAAGTATTTGCATCAGTCAATTTTTTACGCTTATGTTTTATATATAATTGGCGATTGCCTTCCGAGAAAAAAAGTAGCGATTTTTCGGGTAAAAAATCAAATATAAATTTGCGATTAACTTTCTCATGCCAAGCAACATCATCACCGCCCCACAAAAACTTTATGTAATGATAAAAACCAACCGTAACAATTATATTTTTATTTAACATATTTGATAAGCGATATCCCACTAGTGCATGCATTCCATCGCTTGCATGTATCTGATCTACATTTTCTAAAATGCGCTCTAATGCTCTTTTTTTCACGGGCACGAGTAGGGGTAATCTGCGTGTGAATTTTCCTAAATTTAAAAATATATCATCAGGAAATAATACGTTTGCATACTTTTTCATTTCGTTTAATAATTCAGGGTTACTTTCGTGTGGTAATGACAAAAGAAGAATGGTTGTATGCAACCCTAACCTGTGACGCTCTTTAGCCATTCGCATAAAAAACGTTTCAATACCACCTACTGGTAAAGCACCATAAATAAATAACATTCAAACCCTTTTCATTAAATAGTTTTTTAAATAAAAATATGTTTCTGCTAATCTTTTAAAAAATAGAACGCAGCTCAAAATTAGTAGGAAAACCCAAATCCACATTAGCGCCGGTTCATTTGCTTTTGTAATGACCATAATGCATGTAGCAGCGACATAACCAATCATCAATACATAAATTTTAACTCTTGGTATGGCCTTCCATATATGCGCGCTAGATTCTGTCTTTACTGTAAAAAAAATAAAAAATGCAAAGATTGAAGCTAATGCAGCTCCAGAAGCCCCATAATGAGGTATTAGTAGATAATTTAGAATTGCATTAACTGCAAATGCTATAAAAGACGCTAACATAGAAAAGTTAGTTCTGCGGGTTATACCAATCCCTACTCCTGTCACCTCGCTTAATAAGTAAAATAAAGGCATAGCTACGCACGCTACTATTAAATATTCTATAGCGGAGTATTCCTGAGGTAAAAATATAGGAATAATGAAAGATAATAAACCAAATAAAGACCAAATCAGCACAACAAATAACACCATATTTTCTATAACACACTCGATTTTACTTTTCTCAGAGCCCTCTTTGACCCAACGATAAAGAAGGGGGTGCCATATGCTAGAAAAAATAGATGTAACAACCGATACAACTCCAGCAAGAGCTGCTGCCAATGAATAAATACCGAGTTCCTCGAAGCCTGACAAACTTCTAAGGAAGAACCTATCCATTGTACTCACCCCCCAGTAAGCAATGCCCCCAGCGACCAGCGGTAAGCTAAATGTTAGCATTCCCTTTAATAATACGGTGTCAATTCGCTTCGTAAAAGCTGCAATCCAAGATTTTCGGGTTAGCCAAGCAAATATAATTAATGAAAACGATATCGCTAACGTATTCATCAACATAAGCGTATAAAATTCAGCTTTTAAGCCAAAAAGCATTATTAAGCTTATTAATATAAGTAAAAATAACTTAGGAGCAATCTGCGTTAT
Organism: Pseudoalteromonas sp. RB2-MNA-CIBAN-0110; assembly: GCF_040309305.1. Taxonomy (NCBI): domain Bacteria; kingdom Pseudomonadati; phylum Pseudomonadota; class Gammaproteobacteria; order Alteromonadales; family Pseudoalteromonadaceae; genus Pseudoalteromonas; species Pseudoalteromonas sp. RB2-MNA-CIBAN-0110. The sequence continues at coordinate 36,497 of NZ_JBEOOQ010000004.1, forward strand.
AGAAAATGCTAAACCACGTTCTTGCATACGAATTACGTGTGCTAAGAAGTTAATAAAAAAACTAGCTAACAATCCCACAAATAACAAAACCGTTAACGAATTTGAATTTATCCCGAATAATAATTTAGAAATAGAGTAAGGCTGTAATAAGGCTATCAATGCAACAATAGTAATTAAGACTAAACCGGGAAGAATACTTAATTTTAATAAAGCTTCCTTATCAGTCTTTTCATGATATTCACGAACATAAGCTTGATGCATTGATAAACTAAATAAGGATACAGCTAACCCTAAAACCACTTGCAGCATAGTCAAACGGCCGACATCTTCAACTGTAAAAAACCAAGCGACAAACGGCAGGGTTATAAACCCAAGAAGTGCTGCACCAATTGGGCCTAAAGCAAATTGTAAAATTATTTTAGCTTTCAAGGAAGAAATCCAAAGACGCTTTTATTACCTTGTCTTGATTTTCTGTAGTCATTCCATAATACAGCGGCAAACGTACTAGCCTTGAACTCTCTTGCGTTGTATAAGTATCTTTGCCTGAAAACTCGCCAAACTGTTTTCCTGCAGGGCTTGAGTGCAGTGGGATATAATGAAAAGGTGTCGTAATATCCTGCGTTTTCATATAACTAATAAATTCATTTCGCTCTTCATTTGAGCTCAATTTTATATAAAACATATGCGCGTTATGCGTTAATGAATCCGGAATATGAGGTAGCTGTTCAGCCTTTAGTTTTAGGCTCAGTTTATTGTAATAACGTTCCCATATTGATAAACGGAAATTATTTATCGTGTCTGCTGCTTCAAGTTGAGCATATAAATATGCAGCTTGTAACTCGCTTGGTAAAAAGCTCGAGCCTATGTCTTGCCATGTGTATTTATCGACAATACCATGTAGGAATTGGCTACGGTTTGTTCCTTTCTCACGTATAATCTCAGCTCGTTCAACTAGCTTAGGGTCATTAATTAAAATAGCCCCACCTTCACCACCCGATGAGTAGTTTTTAGTTTCATGAAAGCTATAACAACCTATATGACCAAGAGTTCCTAGTGCTTTACCTTTATAGGTAGACATTACGCCTTGTGCTGCATCTTCTACTACCCACAAGTCATGTTTTTCTGCGATGGCGAGTATTGTATCCATTTCACAAGCTACACCTGCGTAATGTACTGGCACTATTGCTTTTGTTTTAGCCGTAATCGCAGCTTCAATAAGTGTTTCATCAATATTCATTGTATCCGGACGAACGTCAACAAATATAATTTTTGCACCACGTAATACAAACGCATTCGCTGTAGATACAAATGTATAGGAGGGCATTATAACTTCATCGCCTGGCTGAATATCTATCAAAATAGCGGCAAGCTCTAACGATGCTGTACATGAGGGAGTTAGTAATGCTTTTGTTGTATTGAAGCTGTCTTCAAACCATTTTTCGCACTTTTTAGAGAAGTAACCATCGCCGCATAACTTGTCTGATGCAATCGCTTGTTCGATATACGCTAATTCTGTGCCTACTTTAGGAGGAATATTAAAAGGGATCATTTTTAAACCTGTTTATAAAACCAATATGATATATCAGCAATGCTAAAACCATTTTTACTGTATAAATTTGCTGCGGGGGTATTGCTAGTTTGTGTTGCAACTTTTATCTTGCTAACGTTATTTGCTAAACAGTAGGCCTCTATTAGCTTTAGCAGTTCACTACCTATTCCCTGCCCCTGAAAACGACTAGCTACTCCAATAAGCCCTATAACGGCTTCTTTATTTCTAATCCGAATGGTAATAAAACCAGAAATATTACCTTCGTTCTTTAAGACTAAGCAACAGTCATCGAATTTAGATAAAACTGCATTTTCGATCCACGTTTGATAAAAGCAATCTCTTTCACTTGGAGAAAACCACGGCTCTCTAAAACGACTATTCACATATAAATCACTTACTGTACGTTTAAGTTCATCAATATCGCTTTCTAGCGCTAGATAACAATTAAAACTTGGTAGTGAAACTACGTCATTGCTGTCTAGTAAGCTTTTTTGAAATACAACTTCTCCCTCAACAAAGCTAAAGCCGTACTTATTCATTTTATCTAAATCGTGATAGTTATTTGAACTAACTTTAGTTGTTACTAGTGAGTTACTAGGCCAATTTTTATTTTCTATATCATCACTTGTTAGCTCAAGTGAAAATATTGTCTTGTTAAAAAAGTGGCTATCCCACTCCTTCAAAGTAAAATGATTATGCATTACTTTTTACTAAGCCCATTAGGTATTGGCCGTAACTATTTTTAAGCATTGGGGCTGCAAGCGCTTCAATTTCAGATTTAGTTAGCCACTTATTATTGAATGCAATTTCTTCTAAGCAAGCTATTTTATACCCTTGTCGCTTTTCAATTGTTTCTACAAATTGAGCCGCTTCAAGTAAGCTTTCATGCGTGCCAGTATCAAGCCAAGCAAAACCGCGACCCAATATTTCAACATTAAGCTTATTTTGCTTTAAATAAATTTCATTTAAGCACGTTATCTCTAGCTCACCTCTATGCGAGGGCTTAACTTGTTTTGCTATTTCTACAACAGAATTATCGTAAAAATATAAACCGGTTACTGCTAAATCAGACTTTGGTTTAGCTGGCTTTTCTTCAATGGAAATAGCCTTTTGGTTCTCATCAAATTCAACAACACCAAAACGTTCCGGATCTTTTACTTGATAGCCAAATACAGTCGCCCCTAGTCCGTTCTTAGCATTCTCAACCGCATGCTTTAACTTAGGTGAAAACCCTTGCCCATAAAAAATATTATCGCCTAGCAATAAACAAACGTCGTCAGAGCCAATAAACTCTTCACCTAAAATAAACGCTTGAGCCAAGCCATCTGGGCTTGGTTGTATCGTGTAACTAAGCTCAATGCCAAAGCGTGAGCCATCACCTAATAATCGTTTAAATGATTCTTGATCTTCAGGTGTAGTAATAATTAAGATTTCACGTATTCCCGCTAACATCAACACAGAAAGCGGATAGTAAATCATTGGCTTATCATAAATTGGGAGTAACTGCTTGGATACACCCATAGTAATAGGATAAAGGCGTGTACCGGAGCCTCCGGCAAGGATAATTCCTTTCATGCTATTTTCCTTTAGCTGTCATATTTATTTCGCCCAGACGCTCACGCTGATATGAACCATCTTGTACGTTTTGACACCACGTTTGATTATCTAAATACCATTGAACGGTTTTACGTAGGCCTGTTTCAAAGGTTTCGACCGGTGTCCAGTTTAGCTCTGCACTCATTTTTGATGAATCAATAGCATAACGTCTATCGTGACCAGGGCGATCTGCCACGTACGTTATCTGTTCTGAGTACGGGGAGTCCTTAGGCACTAAAGTATCTAGAATACTGCAAATACTTTTAACAACTTCAATGTTTTGCTTTTCGTTATGGCCACCAATATTATATGTTTCACCAATTTTACCTTCAGTTACTACCTTATATAAAGCTCGAGCATGATCCTCAACGAATAACCAATCTCTAATCTGATCACCTTTTCCATAAATCGGTAGTTTTTTACCTTCAAGGGCATTAAGTATTACTAATGGTATTAATTTTTCAGGGAAATGATATGGCCCATAGTTATTTGAGCAATTGGTTACAACTGTAGGAAAGCCATACGTACGTAGCCATGCACGAACTAAGTGATCACTAGATGCCTTACTTGCTGAATAAGGACTGCTTGGTGCATAAGATGTTTGTTCAGTAAACAGAGGTAGCGCTTTACTCAACGCATTACCCGCTTGCTCATCTGGGTGAGGTAAATCACCATACACTTCATCAGTAGATATATGATGAAACCTAAAAGCGAGCTTTGCGCTATCTTCGAGTGAATTCCAGTACTCGCGAGCAGCTTCTAATAAAGTGTAAGTTCCTACAATATTGGTTTGAATGAATTCAGCGGGGCCTGTAATTGAGCGATCAACATGGCTCTCTGCAGCTAAATGCATTACAGCATCTGGCTTGTGCTCGGTAAACACACGGTCTAGGGCTACACGGTCACAAATATCAACTTGCTCAAATGCATAACGCTCATTACTATCAACTGATCTTAGTGACTCTAAATTACCTGCATAAGTCAGCTTATCGAGATTGATAACCAAATCTTGAGTATTATCTATTATATGTCGGATAACAGCAGAGCCAATAAACCCTGCACCACCTGTTATTAGTATTTTCAATTTAATTACCTTTAAAACTTTACTGCTCAAAGCGGATTATTTGAGTCTTCTTTTTTTAGAAAATACAAAGTTAAAACGCTAATTGTTGCCAAAATAAACCCTAGAATTGCCGCAAATATACAGATAAAAGCTCGTTTGGGGCCTGACTTAATTTCAGCGACGATTGCTGGATCTACTGTTTTAAATACGTATTCATCACGAACATTAGCGAACATAATCGTTTTTGCTTGCTCTTCTATAAGCTTGTATAAAATTGAACGTATATCTGCAATTTTTGTTTTATCTAACTGTTTAACTAGAAAATCTGTACTACGATTGGCTTCTGCTACATCTCGTTTTTTCATAACCGAATTGATGTCGGCAATTAACCAGTCTACCCACTGCTTGGCAACGACAGGGGAAACATGTTCAATTGAAATTGTAATCATCCCTGTATCTTTTAGAGTATTTATAGATACGACTTTGCTGAATGCTCTATATGCTTCTTGCATTGAAGGCTTTGGCTTGAAAGGTGCAGATATTTCACGAACCCACTTTTTTTGTTCTGCGAGATAAACATCTTCATTGTATAAAATATCATTAGTACTACTATTCCATGACTTTACTGCCATTAAATTGGGTAGGATATTATGATTTTGTATAAATTCGCTCGTAAATTGACGTGACTTCAAAACTTCAATTGCTAGCTGTGTTTTATTATCTGAGCCTGCACCCAAATTAATTCCAGCCAAGCTAGCCAAACCACCAAACTGCCCTGATAAGCCACCTAAGCCGCCAGACTCTTTCTGTTCTGCTGCAGTTAATAATGCTTCAGACTTATAAGTATCGGGTAAACTTAATGCATAAAATACAGCTATAAAAGTAAATAATATCGATGTGAAAATAATTATAAATTTACGCTTCCATAGTACTGATAATAACTCCTTTAAATTTATCTCTGCATCAAAGTCTTGCTCTAAATAGTTTAACTCGTTGTGATATTCTTTAATTTTATTACTCATGTAATTCTCTTATCAGCCAGTTTTCTGAGATATATGATTCAATTTTCAACAAAACATTGAATTTAAGTTTTTAGCTACAGATAACTGGGAAGATATGAAACTACAAAACTTAGTAATCTTAACTTATTAAAAATAAATACTCTTACGGAGTAAATAACTTAACTGAAGTAAACAACACAGTTAATTCAAGTTTCGATTTATATTTCTATCAATATTTTAGTCAAAATAAACGCAACAATAGTTTTACTCACTGCGTTTATTTATTTTCTTTTTATAAGCTACCAATAGCTGCCACAGCTACGCCTAGCTGATAAAGAATCTGCGTTGCAGTGCTCCAAAGCGTTAGCTTGTCCATGTGTCCTGCGTCCATTGGTATTACTATTGTGTCGCCTGGTTCTAACTGATCAGCATTATTTGCTGCAAACCAGCCACCTGTGTTTGGTATTTTCACTGAACCATTGGCTTTAATAATGTAAATTCTGTCTTCAGCGGCACGCTCTTTAAGGCCACCACTCAAAGCAAGATAATCATCAACACTCACCCCAGTTTTGTATAGGTGCGATGTTGAGTAATTAACTTCACCAATTACGCTAATTGAATCACGCTTGCTTGGTACATAAAGTGTATCACCATCTTGTAATACTAAGTTTTGTTGGTTATTTACAATTAAAGGTAAATCAATTACTAAACGTCCTACGGCTTCAACACTCGCGAGGTCGTTTAACAGCTTGTTCATTTCTTCATATGAAAGTGTGCTACTGCTTACAGAGTTTTGGAAGCTCTTAGAAGCTATATCACGGCGAAGCTCTGTAGATAAACGTGCTAACTGCTTTTCCTCTTGCTCTTTAATCGACGTACGGGTAAATACAGCTGCTTTTTGCTCTGCAAATTTTGAAAAGCCACCCGCACGTTCTAGCAATTCAGTAAGCGTTTCTCCTCGGCGTATGGTGTAAGTGCCCGGAAATTTAAGCTCGCCTTTTAATTCTACTTTTACATTTTCTTGCCAATTTGGAATTGCAAAAACGTTTATGCTGTCTTTACTTTGTAGCGTAATGTTACTTTGAAGATCGCCCTTCATGGCGCTTTCAAGGTCAAATCGTAAGTGTTCTATTTTAGAACCATCACTCGCTACTATTCGCGTAATTTCAGCTTGTTTTATGTATGCAGACTCCAGCAAGCCACCTGCTGCTGTTATTAAATCACTTACCTCACCACCAATCATTAGTGGATAAATACCTGGGAAAGTAACGTTTCCGCTAATCTCAACTAATTGCATAGCTTGCTGCACTGATGCTTGCTGCTTAAATTTAGCAATAATTGGCGCTAATAAATTATGGCGGCTAAATAACGCGTAATCTTCAGGTTTGAGTTCTTGGTCTTCTTCTTCTTTTGCTTTGCGCTTAGAAATTTCAGCAATAGTGAGTATTTTATTGTCTTCAAGAACAAGTTCTTCGTCTTCTTGATTAACGCCAATGTATTTTTCGAACTCTTTTTGCTCAAACTTATGCCATTGCTCTGCTTTTTGTTGCTGCTCTTGTTGCTCTTGACTAAGGGCCATATTTGCTAGAGTTGATTGCTCTAATTCTTTTTCTTCAAAACGGCTAAATACAACAATTTTGTCATTAGCTTGAAGTTGTAAGTTATTTTCAGGATTTTTAATAATCGCTTGAGCAACGTCGAATTGGTGTGCTTCTATATCGCCGTTTATATTTATTTCGCGGATTACGAGTCCATAGCTTAAATCGGCTTGCGGTAGTAAATCACCACGTACTGATTTAAGTACATCTGAAATGCGCTTGCCTTGATGCCACTGATAATTGCCTGGGCGCGCTACAGCACCAATTAAGCTAACTGAGTTTTGATATTGCGAGCTAACTGAATTAAAGCGAATACGGTCGCCATCTTGTGGAATATAGTTAATTTGCGATTTTGAAAAATCTACCGATAGCACTTCTTTGCGATCGAAGTTAAAGCGCTCTACAATTGCGCTTTTGGCATATGCATTTGGTTTAAGGCCTCCGGCCATTGCTAATAACTGCTTAGCAGACTCACCTTTTTTAAGTTCAAAGATAGCTGGGCGTTTAACCGCACCTTCAACTCTTACTTGAGCGCCAACTGATGGAATAAATACAGCATCGCCCGGCTTTAATACGATATCGTTACTGCTATCGCCATTAATAAGTAAGTCGTAAAGGTCAAAGTTTGCAACTACGTTGCCTGCTCGTTTAACTTGAATATTACGAAGAGAGGCAATGTCAGACACGCCACCGCTTACGAATAATGCGTGCGAAACGGTTGTTAATGAAGAAACACTGTAACTACCTGGCTTATACGCTTCTCCTAGCACTAAAATACGCATGCTACGAAGTTGGCCAAGCGATATAAAGGCTTTTACACCAATAACTTCCTGCTCTACTTTTACTTTTATTAGTTCTTTAATTTCAGCAAAGGTTAAACCAGCCACTTCTACAGGGCTCAGGTCAGGAATACTAATACGTCCTTCACGGTCAACTATGACTTCAAAACTGTCACTTTCTTTACCATAAAAGTTAATTTTTAATTGATCGCCAGGGCCTACAATATAAGTATCGGGTACTGCGGCATTTTCGCTTGGCATAAATGTAGTGGGTTCACCTGCAAACAACTCATAACCATATGGTTTTAATTCGTCTGCTTTTGGTTTGAAGCGCTCTTCATCTGTTAGCTGCTCTTTCTCTGGCTCTGCGCGCTCGCCAATACTGTTTTGTTGCTCTGTATTATTTTGATTATTGGATTGGTTTGTACCGGTGATTGTTGAAACATCAACACCATACTGTTTTGCTAGGGCTTCTTGCTGGGCTTTGGGCAGCTTTTTAAATTGCTCAATTTGAGATGCTGTTGGCGTAAAAGCCAAAGTACTAAAACTACAAAGTAGAATAAAAGCACTAATAAATTGTGTAAAAACTTTCACGAGTAGGTATATCCCTAGGTCTACAACCAAAATTGGTGGCTATAATACCTTAATTTTGAGCAAATAAAAAAGGGACTTTCGTCCCTTTTGTCACTTTAGTGTCATTAACTTAGTTACATTGGTTAAAAACTGTAAACCAGAGTAAATGATGTTTCTGTGTCAGTGCTTTCTTTGTCGTCAGCAACATCTGAGTTGTTAGTGACATTAAAAGCGACTTTCATTTGTAATGAGCCGTTTATTTTTGCAAGCAATGCAGTTTCTGAACGAGTTTTAGTGTTTGTATCACCATACTCTACAGCAACTAATTGAGTAAAACGTGCACTCTCAGAAATTTGCCAGTTGTAATCTAATTTACCTAAGGCAATTACTTCGCCTTCAAACTCGCCAGCAAGAGAGTTACCGTTATCATCAATTTCAGAGCTGTCATCTGGGTATTCAAAATATTTATAACCAGGACCAACTTCGGCACTTAACCACATTGTTTTTTCGTTTAATAAACGTAGACCGTAACCTGCAGAAATTACTGACTCACTTCTATATGCTCCAAAATAATCTGAAACGTGTGAACCATAAATGAATAGATGAGAATGATCTTCATTTAATTTGTAATTACCTTGCGCTGAAATCGAGTACTTTTCATTTGTGCGCTGCTTATTTTTGTCGCCATTCGCATCTTCAACTTCATCTTCTTTGTAGATACCATCTAGTTTGTATTCGTTGTTCCAGTGTTCAAGGTTGTGCTGTACTTTAATACCACCTTTGAGTGTGGTCGTTTCTGTATTACCACTTGTGATAATAGCACCAAGTTCACTGGTAACTTCCCACGTTTTTTGATCTGCGTCTGCAGCGAATGCATTTGTTGCAGCAGATGCTGCAACTAAAACTGATAAAAGCTTTAATTTCATTAAAAAATAACCTTTGTATAAATGTATATCTATTTTATTAAAGCGTTACTTGTTAGAGCAAGCAAAACAGCTAAGTAATAATGTAAAAAATTTCATGCAGCAAATACTGCATGAAATTTTATGTCTAATAGCCGTTTTATCACTACAACAATTAAAAATAACTTTAATTAAATAACTATTTAAAATTAGTCTTGCTTGTGTAAATGAACATCCATTTGTGGAAATGGGATTGCAATATTTGCATCATCTAATGCAATTTTAATATTTTCCATTAATGACCAGTAAGTAGGCCAGTAATCAGCAGCGTTAACCCAAGGGCGAACAACAAAGTTTACGCTAGAATCACCTAGCTCAGATACAGCGACTGTATAAGCTGGGTCTTTAAGTATGCGTGTTTCTGCATCTAATACAGATTTTAATACTTCTTTTGCTTGACGTAAATCAGCATCGTAACTAACACCAATAACTAAATCGATACGACGAGTAGACTCTCGTGAGAAATTTGTAATAGCGCCAGACATTATTTGAGAGTTTGGTACGATGATTACTTTATTATCTGGTGTACGAAGTTCAGTTGAAAATATTTCGATTTTCTTAACAGTACCCATTTTATTACCTGCTTCAACAAAGTCACCAGACTTGAATGGGCGAAGTAAAATAATAAGTACGCCTGATGCGAAGTTAGATAATGAACCTTGTAATGCTAAGCCAACAGCTAAGCCTGCAGCACCTAAAATAGCAATGAACGAAGTTGTTTCAATACCAATTTGCGAAAGTGCCATTAAAATAGTAACAGCAAATACAAGTGTGTACACAATGCTTGAAACAAACGACCCTACAGCTTTATCTACTTTCTTTTTAGCAAAACCTTTTTCAGTTAAGTTAGAACAAAACTTAGCGATACGACTACCAAGTAAAAAGATAACAAGCGCAACAACAGCTTGTATACCGTAGTGTAAGATTAGGCCTGAGTTATCGTTAAGCCAATTAAGTACTGAATCCATATTTACTCCAAATGTTTTTTATTAAGCGTTTTCCGAGCATTATTATACATTAATTTACAATTTATTCTCATAGAATAATGAATTAATACTATTAAAGTCGCCTGTATTCGATTTTTCGCGAAGGTTATGCGACAAATATGTTACCTAATCCCCGGAAATACTAGCTGTCCAACACTGATTAAATTTGTTTATTTAAATTATTTTAATTTATTTCACTTTTAGACTTCACAACATTTATTATTTTATGTATTATGCGCGCCACACCAAACAAGGTGTGTGTAGTGGCGGTTGTAGCTCAGTTGGTAGAGCCCCGGATTGTGATTCCGGTTGTCGCGGGTTCAAGCCCCGTCAATCGCCCCACTTTTTCTCCTAGTAATACCCTTATTTATATTTTAATAATTCCCCTAAATTATATTTTTTAATATTCTATACAGCATACCCAAGCTTTGTTACCCAAATTAATATTTTAAGCTAAATTAGTTTATCAGCAACCTCTCCCCTTTAATTAGTTTAACTTGAAGATTTATTAAGCAAGTATTTAGCCTGCAATTAAATAACATTTATTTAACTAATGTGATTACATTGGCTGTACTTAAGTACAAAAAGTGCTAGATTTCTAGTACTAATACCAACCTGCATAAATATTTGAGCAACTTAACAAATTAAATCGCACTAAAACGTTGTTAAAATTTTTTATTTATAACAACAAGATACAAAAATTTTCGCCTAGTTTTAGCGTGATTTTCTTAACGTTAAATAGACCTCACATATAAGCAGATTGGTATAACATCACTTTATTACAAAACATCAAACTTCCTATGGGATATAAAATTAAGCATGATTAAACAGCTTTTAAGAAATTTACTATGTAGTTATTTGGCCTTAATAAGTTTTAGCTCATTGGCTCAAAGCAATGATGAATATGATAATCTATTGATTGAACTGCAAAAATTAGTTTCTGAAAAGAAATATACTCAGGCTTACGAAAAAAGTAACAGTGAATTTCAATACTTAGGTGAGCCTGTTTATGATTTTTTACTTGGGGTCTCTGCGCTTAAAACAGGAAATGCGGCACCTGCTGTATTTGCTTTTGAACGCGTGCTTGAAAACAACCCTAGATGGTATGAAGCTCGCTTGTACTTAGTTCGTGCTTATTTAACCGTTAATAATTTACCTGCTGCCGATACCCAAGCTTTAATACTGATTAACTCACCTAATACACCTAATAACATAAAGTCTTTAGCACAGTCCTTACTTGATACAACCACACTTAAAAAGCAAGATGCTGGGCGTTCTTATAAGCAAAATATTGAGCTTGCCCTTGGCGTTGATGGCAACGTAAATGCTGGTACGGCAGAAAATACGATTATAATCCCTAATATTGGTGAATTTTTATTATCGCCAGAAAGTAAAAGTACGCAAGACAACTATGCGCGACTAAATTACAGAGGAAAGCACTCTCACCCTATAGATCAAAAAAGTTTAATCACTTTGAGTGTTAATACCGGGTGGTACAAGTTTGCAGAACTCAGCCAATACGATCGTATAAATGCGCATATTAATGCTGCCTATCAATATAAACAAAATGACATAAGTTGGTTTGCACAAGTATCGACGACTCCATTAATGCTTGATGGCGATCTTTATCGTACTGAATCAGCTTTAACAGCAGGTGCTAGTTATAAGCTGAATAAACAAGTTAATTTATTTAGCTCTGCGACTGCGGGTGTTTTAAATAATAGATTTGATGAAAAGCTCAATAATTCGTTTTATGCAATAAACGCAGGAGCTAGCTATGCAACTAAGCAATGGTTTCAAAGTTTAAGTGTTAACGCTAAAAATGAAGAAGCCGATATTACTGAAGGTGAATTTAATAGCCGTAATATTACGAGTTTGTACTACCAAGTGAACACTCAACTAGCTCAACATTGGCAGTTGTTATCTCTTGCTGGATACCAATGGATTAATTATAAAGATGATCACCCTTTATTTTTACAAGAACGTGCCGATAACCTCTTTATGCTCTCAACGTCTGTTCGCTACTTAGTTAATCGTGATTTAGCAATACAGTTGGCTGCCAACTATCAAGATAAATCCAGTAATATTTCTTTATTCGAATATGACCGTTTAGATATCAATTTAAGCGCTTCTTACTCATTTTAATTTAAGGTATTTATGAAACATTTACTCCCTGTAATTACCACTTTACTTTGTGTAAGTTTTTATACACAAGCAAATGATCCTGCTGGTAAAACTATTTTAGCGCGAGGCTCTGTACTAGCGGTTGATGGAAGCTCTGAACAACAACGGCAGTTGCAGCGCAGAGATACCGTTTTTGGTGTAGATCGCATTACGACTGGAGAGAAAAGCAAAGCGCAATTTTCAATGTCGGATGGTGGTTTAATCGCTTTAAAAGAAAATTCAGAATTAAATATTGCTAACTACGAATTTGATGATAATACCCAACAAGGTTCTGCTTCTATTGAGTTACTTAAAGGTGGCTTACGCTCTATTTCGGGTGTGATTAAAAAAAATGGCGGCTCTTATAGTGTAAAAACCCCCGTTGGCTCTATTGGTATACGTGGAACACATTTTGAAGTTCAGCTCGTTGAAGGCAATGTGTTTTTAGCTGTATGGGATGGCGCAATAGATCTAACACTCGAAAATAATAGTGTGGTTTCTTTGGGTGATAACGAGGCATTTTCGTTTGCACAAATTACAGCCTCTGGTGAAGTATTAAAAACGACGCGTGCGGCACGTGTGTTTGATCAAAATATAGTAACGATCGACCCTAAAGATGACAACGAAGAAGAGACTGAACAAGCATCTGTAACTGAAGTTGAAGTAAATGCTTTTGAAGCAGATACAGATACTATGGATATATATTCTGAACAACAATTTCAAACAGTTAGTAGCGCATCTTTAGTCGATCAAATAGCTCAGCGCCAAGGTGTATTTAACTATGAAGCATCAAGCTTTAATGTAAATTCGAGTGTGGGTGCTGTTACTGACTTTGCTATGACTATGGCTGTTGATTTTGATAATGGCACGGTACCTGATGGCGAAATTAGTTTTAATGACGCGGGCGGAAATTGGTATGCGGCTTACAGCGGTTTAATAAATTTAAGCGAACTTGACTTAGCCGTTACATTTGCATCCCACGGCAACAACAAAGCCGAGGGCGATGTTGATGCAATATTTTTGAATGACTTAGACAACATTACTGGCAACTTTAATCTTAACGAAATAAATAATCCTGATGTAAATGCTAGCGGTTCTTTTAAATTAGAACCATAAACACATTGGATACAAAGCTTTTATTATGGAGTATTTAAAATGACAGCAAAAAATATATTTTTGCTTGGTTCTATGGTGTTTTTGTTAAGTGCCTGCGGAGGCTCAGAAGAAAGCCCTGCTCAAGAGACAATACAATCACCTACGGCTGAAGTAGTACCGCCAACGGTGACTAGCTATATAAATTTGGCTGGTGTTATAGCGAGTAATCAAACCAAGAATACAAAAGTTTTAGGTGCTGTCACTTCAAGTAGAGGAGTAGTTGGATCAAGCATAGCTAATACACGCGCTAATATTGTTTTTTCACAAACAAACGAAACTGTGCAAGGCAACGTTTCTTTTTTACTTGAAGCTTCGGATACTGATGGCATTGCTGAAGTTAATTTAGTGCTCCCTAGTGTCAATAAAAGCATATCACTGTGTTCTTCTGATTGTGGTTTTGACTACGAAAAATCAATTATAGGCCTCAGCCCTGCACTTTATGGTGTAACTCCAGGAGAGATACGCCTAGAAATATGGATAACTGACACTTTAAATAATCAAGTCCTTGCTGATGCAATTACTTTTAACTGGCAACCATATCAAATTGAAGGTGTTACAGCTCAGCGAGACGAAGATAATATTAATCTTTCGTGGCAAGCAAACCCCGAACTTAATCGTTATAACGTTTATATTGCAACTCAAGCTGGAGTTTCATCTACTAATATTAATGAATTAGAAAACGGGCAACAATTTTTAAGTATTCAAGATACTGCATTAAGCATTACCGAGTCACTTACAGATAAAAGTTATCAAGTACTTATTACCGGTATTGATGGCAGTGGTGAAAGTGGCTTTGCTAATATAATAAACATAGCACCAGTGGGTGGAGAGCTTGCATTTGCACCAGAAGCTAATGCCGATCAGTTTCAGATAAATGAAGATCAAACTCTGCAAGGCAACGTTCTAACAAATGATACGAATCAATACAGTGGCGATTTACGTGTAAATGCAGATGCATTAATTCTACCGCAGCATGGCACCATTGATATAAATGAAAATGGGGATTTTACTTATATCCCTATTGCAAACTTTAATGGTGAAGATGCCTTTAGCTATCAAGTTGCTAACGAGCTAGGTATGACAGATACCGCAGTTGTAGAGATAACCATTTTAGCTGTTAACGACGCCCCTATTGCGCTTGATAATACTTATAACATTACAAACAATGGAACCTTAGTTGTCCTATCGCCTGGCTTACTTATTAACGATAGCGATATTGATTTAGATAACTTAACTGTTGATACAACGCCTGTTAGCGAACCGACAAGAGGACAATTAACCCTTTTTGATAATGGTAGCTTTGAATACCAAGGCGAGCAGAACATGCAAGGCCAAGACAGCTTTCAGTATAGAGTTGTTGATGCACAAGGTGCTCAGGCTATTGCAAATGTAACTATTGTAAGCTCAAACACTAACGTAGCCCCTGTAACAAAAAATGATAGCTATAGTTTAAGCGAAGATGAAACACTTGTGGTTACAGCAGCCAATGGTGTGCTTAGTAACGATACTGACCCAAATAATGACAGTTTTTCAGTTGATGAAACATTTATTGTGGCACCAACACATGGCCAACTATTATTAGCAATTGATGGCAGCTTTAGTTATGTGCCGGATGCTAATTTTAATGGTGTTGATCAATTTCGATATCAAGCTATCGACTCATTAGGTGCAACCTCTACAGCCACAGTAACTTTAGTAATAAACAGCGAACCTGATAGCCCTGTCGCACAAAATGATGCCTATCAATTTAGTAAAAATAAACTATTTGAAGTAACAGTACAAAATGGCTTATTAATTAACGATTTTAATATTGAGGCTGGCGATTTATCAGTTAACACCACGGCAATCAATGCAACTCAAAATGGCGAGCTTACATTAAAAGTTGATGGCTCATTTACCTACCAGCCAGACTTAGGTTTTATTGGTGTAGATAGCTTTACTTATTCAATTTCAAATGAGCAAGGCTTAACTGCAACAGCTCAAGTAACATTAAGTGAAAGCGGCGTTAATACTTTTCCAGAAGCCAATAACGATCAATTTACGTTAGACGAAGACAGCTCTGCATCTTTATTAGACGTGCTAGCTAACGACACTGATGCAGATGGCGATACGATTAGTATTTCGAACATAGAAGATATTGCTGGAGAAGCGACTATTGTCGCCGGAAAAATACAGTTTACTCCACCAGCAAACTTTTCAGGTGAGATAGTACTAACTTACACCATTACGGATGGCTATAGTACTGGTAATGAAGGTATAAACGACAGAACAGCAAGTGTGACGATTACCGTGACACCCGTTAATGATGCCCCTACTGCAAATACTGATTCAGCAACGATGAACGAAGATGCTCCTGCGTTATTAGTTAACGTACTAGCTAACGACTCCGACATTGATGGCGATACTCTTACAATAACAGCTGCTACTGCAGATATAGGTTCTGCATCTGTTGTTGATAATAAAATCCAATACACGCCTGCTGCTAATACAAATGGAACAGCAATTATTAGCTACACAATAAGTGATGGTAATGGCGGTACTGCAACTACAAACTTATCAATAATTATTACTCCTGTAAACGATACTCCTATTGCAAACGCAGACTCAGCGACAGTAGATGAAGATGCAGCGCCAATACTAATAAACGTATTGGCAAATGACTCTGACGTGGATGGTGATAGCCTCACTATCAGTGCTGCCTCGGCAAATACTGGTTCAGTCGCAGTGGTTGGCAATCAAATTCAATATACACCGGCAGCCGACGACAACGGCGTAGCAACAGTTACTTATACTGTAAGCGATAGCAGCGGTGGTACCAGTACAACAACGTTAACTATCACTATTAACTCCGTAAACGATGCCCCAATAGCAAACGCCGATTCGGCTACCATGGCTGAAGATGCAGCGCCAATACTAATAAACGTATTGGCAAATGACTCAGATGAAGATGGTGACAGCTTGACGATCAGTGCTGCCTCCGCTGATATTGGCTCAGCCTCAGTAGTTGGTAATCAAATTCAATACACCCCGGCGGCCGACGACAACGGCTTAGCAACAGTTACTTATACCGTTAGTGATAATAATGGCGGAACAGATAATACCACGGTCACTATTACTATAACTGCAGTGAACGATACACCTGTTGCCAATAACGATACTGCTACTATGGCTGAAGATGCAGCGCCAATACTGATAAACGTATTAGCCAATGACTCAGATGAAGACGGCGACAGCTTGACGATAAGTGCAGTCTCAGCTGATATTGGCTCAGCCTCAGTAGTTGGCAATCAAATTCAATACACACCGGCAGCTGATAGCAATGGCTTAGCAACAGTTACTTATACCGTTAGTGATAATAATGGTGGAACAAATACTGCCACGGTCGCTATTACGATAACTGCCGTGAATGATGTACCTGTTGCCAATAACGATACCGCTACTATGGCTGAAAATGCAGCGCCAATACTGATAAACGTATTAGAAAATGACTCAGATGTAGATGGCGACAGCCTGGCGATCAGTGCAGCATCAGCTGATATTGGCTCAGTCTCAGTAGTTGGCAATCAAATTCAATACACACCGGCAGCCGATAGCAACGGCTTAGCAACAGTTACCTATACTGTTAGTGATAATAATGGTGGAACGAATACTGCCACGCTCGCTATTACGATAACTGCCGTGAATGATGCACCTGTTGCCAATAACGATACCGCGACCATGGCTGAAGATGCAGCACCAATACTGATAAACGTATTAGCAAATGATACTGACTCTGATGGAGACAGCTTGGTGATCTCTTCAGCCTCAGCTGATATTGGCTCGGTCTCAGTAGTTGGCAATCAAATTCAATATACGCCTGAAGCCAATACCAATGGTCTTGCCACAATAACTTATACGATTAGTGATAATAATGGCGGAACCAATACAGCCACAGTGGCCATTACCGTAACTGGTGTTAACGATGCACCTGTAGCATCGGTTCAAAGTTTTAGTATTAATGAAAATGCTACCGATGGCGACATCATAGGGACTGTTAGCGCGTCAGATATTGAGAACCAGACTTTAACTTATAGTTTAACTGGCGGTAACACTGCTTTATTTAAAATTAATAGTAGCTCTGGTGTTTTATCAACCGCAGGTGAAAGCCCATTTGATTTTGAAACAACTAATCAATATATCTTAAATGTCACTATAACTGATGATGGCACACCTAATGAAAGTTCAAACGTTAACATAACCGTTAATATTACTGATGAAATTGAGCTTCTTATTCCAACTGAAGATGTGACATTTGGCCGCCCGATTACAGGTGAGCTTGATCTTTCAAACATTTTTTCTGGAGGTGAGTTTAAAGACAGTATTGAGCTTAATGGCAACCTTTATTTTGTTGGTTTTGTTGATGGCGACGATAAAGATATTATTGTTGTGTCTTACACCAACGCTGGCATAACAAATAATGCTTTTAATAGTAATGGAATAAAAATATTAGATTTAGATGATGATGAAGAAGCCACAGCTATTATTTCTGACGGTACAGATCTCTTTATTGCTTATTCTAGTTTTGACGGCACAAATACTGAAGCCTGCTTATTGGAAATGAATACTGCTGGCGTTGTAAGTACTGACTCTGGTGAGAATGATTCAGGAGTTCGCTGTACTTCACAAGCGAGTACTCTTGTTATTAATGACCTTGAAATTGATGACGATAAGATACTGGCTGTAGGTAAACGCTTTGATGGCACTCAAAACGATAGTTTATGGATACATTATAAAAAATCAGATCTAGATTTTGAGAACTCTACTCCAGCTATTGTCGATGTTAGCGGCGCTAATCGAGATGATGAAGGCTTTGCAGTTAAGAACTTTGATGATTCCGATTACTTAGTGGTTGGGAGTGTTACCAATGCAGAGGGAACAAAAGACTCTCTACTTCGTTATTTAAAATCTGATGGCGATAATGACAATAGCTTCAATGGTGGCGCAGCACTAACAATTGATATATCTGATAATGATAAAGACGACGAACTTTTTGCTGTAGGCGGAGTTAGTGATTCTGAATTTACTGCTTTTGCAGGTGGTTACATAACTCGTAACAGTGGTGAAAAAGAAGCCGTGGTTTTGGCTATTGATAAAACGGGTACTCTTATAACGAGTTTTGGTGATGCTGGTATAGCAATTTATGATATTGATGGTAATGGTGGAAATGGTAATGGCGGCGCTAAAATTACAGGTATTAAACACGAGCCTAGTAACAATGGCATTAGTTTGTCGGGGACGACTGGCGTATCAGCCTCAGAAAAATTATTTTCAGCACGGATTAATAATGAAGGTACTTTAGATAGTGCCTATGGCACCTCCGGCATTAATATAATTGATGGTATAAGTGGTAAGCAATTTGCCAACACTTTAGCTATCGACTCTAATGACACTCTTTGGGTAGCTGGTGTTAATGATGATTCAAATACAAAACCGTTTATTGCAGCAATAGACAGTCAAGCCACATTATTTAGTAACTTTGAAACGAATGGTTACTTTACCCTTAATAATTTAGTAGATGCGACAAACGACGAATCAATGCACGTTTTACAACTTAGCAATGACCCTCATGCCGGTAAGTATATTCTTGCATCAACGGCTAAATCGGACTCAATTACTAAGTTAGTACTAACACGCTTTACGAGTGCGGGTGATATCGATACTAGCTTTAGCGAAAGTGGCCATAAAGAAATTGCCATAGATTTGAGTAAATCGCGTGTTGCTCTAACCGAGCAAAGCGACGGCAATTTAGTTATTACAGGCTCTAAAAATAGTGAAAATGGTGAAGCGGGCTTTGTAGCTAAAGTTGATCAGTCTGGTAATTTAGACACTTCATTTGCAACAGACGGTGTATACACAACCTCTGTCAGTGGCGCAGAATTGGTAAACCTGACAGGTATTGCACTTGATAATAGCGGTAACATTATTACTGTTGGGTCAATCGTAATAAGTGGCACTCCTAGCCCAATCGTTATAATGTTGACGCCAGAAGGTACCCTTGAGCCTAACTTTGGCACTGGCGGAAGTATCATAGGCTCAGCTTTTGAGTACTATAACCGTGTACATACCGACAATGCGGATATTTT
Source organism: Pseudoalteromonas sp. RB2-MNA-CIBAN-0110 (assembly GCF_040309305.1). Classification (NCBI taxonomy): domain Bacteria; kingdom Pseudomonadati; phylum Pseudomonadota; class Gammaproteobacteria; order Alteromonadales; family Pseudoalteromonadaceae; genus Pseudoalteromonas; species Pseudoalteromonas sp. RB2-MNA-CIBAN-0110. Next base: position 56,044 of record NZ_JBEOOQ010000004.1, read on the forward strand.
CATTGGCGGTAAGGCAGTATTAAGTGGCACTTCAAAGCTAATCGCATTGAAGTTAAGCTCAAATGGTACTGAAGTCTTTAAATATGTAGGTGAAGAAACCACAGATACCAACAATAAAATAGCGCAGATTTTAACTGACACAACGGGTAAGTTATATTTAATAGCAAACCTTATTGATTCGCCAAATAAAGCCAATGTTATTAGGTTGCTCGTTACGGGTGCGCTTGATACTAGCTTTGCCGTAAATGGTGTTGGTGAATATACTTTGGCGTCAAGCGGTAACACTGAGCTAAGTGGTGCAGCGCTCGATAGTAGCAATCAACTTATTTTAGCCGGCATGGCTAACAATAAAGGAATGTTAGCGCGTATTTTAACTGACGGTACTTTAGATAATACGTTTGGAGCCAGTGGTGCCGGATTTTATGAAGCAAGCCAATGTACCAGTACACATGTATTTACTTCAATCATCTTACAAAATGACACCCAAGTTGTTGTAAGCAGCACCTGTAATGACACTAACTCTAACAATGTTAGTATTTCTAAATTCAATTTTGTAGAAGATGGAGCTTAGCCTTAAATTATGAAAGTTGAATTCTTTGGTGTTAGAGGCTCAATGGCTTCAGCAGGAAGTAATACACACATTTTTGGAGGAAATACCTCATGTGTGTACATCGAACAAAATAATGGCAAAGATCTCATTTTAGACTCTGGTACCGGTATTGTAGAGCTCGGTACACGTTTACTAGAAACACAAAGTCCTATCAATATTTTGCTAACGCATAACCATTGGGACCATATTCAAGGGTTTCCTTTTTTTAAACCTATTTACCAACCCAACCGCGATATAACTATTACTGTGGGTAACGTTGATGATAAAAAAAGCCAAGATGCCATATTAAAGCAAATGAGTGGTTCGTACTTTCCGGTGTGTTATCAAGATTTACCTGCCAGCATTACGCTTAATACTGATTTATCGTCTCAAAAGCAATTTACACTTAATGATTTTTTGGTTTCGACTGCTCCACTAAATCACCCTGGTGGTGGTACTGCTTATTGTATTAAAGCAGATGAAAAAAAGGTGGCTTACGTTACCGACAATGAGCTAAATCCGCCAGAAAAAGCAAACACAAGTATTAGCGAATGGGTCAACTTTATTGAAGGCGCTGATTTACTAATTCATGATGCTCAATTTATAGATGCAGACTTGCCTCTTAAACATGGTTGGGGGCATAGCACCATAGATCAGGTGGCTGAGCTTGCTATAAAAGCGAGTATTAAAAATGTGGTTATTATTAGCCACGATCCATCAAGAACCGATGAACAGTTATTGGCTATAGAAAAATATTTACACACGCAGTACGCTCAACAGGTAAAAATAGAGTGCGGCCGAGAAGGACGAGTTTTTGATTTTTAGTCTATCAAGGAGCGTTACTCATTAGCTCCTTAAAACCAATTACTTCAAAGCACTTTTTCATTGGCGCTGTTATTACATTATTAATTGCATCAATAGAGCTATTTTCAACTGGGTCGCTTGCAAAGTTAGTGAACCGCGTAGAAGGTATAATATACGACTCTCGTTTATTACTAACACTTTCAGAGACGCCTAGGCGTATTGATGAAACCGTTGTAATAATTGATATCGATGAAAAGAGCATGCAAGAACAAGGACGCTTTCCTTGGAGTCGCTCAAAAGTAGCTGACCTTGTTACAAAGCTTACTGATGCAGGTGTTATTGTTATTGCATTCGATATATTTTTTTCTGAACAGGAAGAAAACCCTGTTACAAAAATTATGTCTGAAATTCCTGATTTATCAAAAAAGTACACCATCCCCTTTGCTGAAATTACTAAACAAGTCGATGCAGACACAAAACTAGCAAGCGCATTATCTAAAAATGATACTGTTCTTGGTTTTTTATTAATTGATGAACAACTCACTAATCAAAACTTGCCAGCTAAAAGCAGTGTTGTATGGGCAAATGCGGATCATACTAATTCACAGATAAACCAGTTTCCTGGTGCTATTGTAAATATTCCTCAGTTACAAAATGCTACAACGGGTACCGGTTTTATCAATGCACATAGCGATGAAGATGGCTTTATACGTAAAGCAGCTCTTATAAATCGAGTTGGCAATAAGCTCTACCCTTCTTTAGCACTTGAAGTTGCTCGACTTTATACCCTTGCTGAAAACATAGAAACTCGTTCCAATATATTAGATGGTATAACGTTATTCGAAGGTATAAAGTTTCAAGATAAGTGGATTCAAACTGATGAATATGGGCAAATATTAATTCCTTACAAAGGGCGTGCACATAGCTTCCCTTATTATTCGGCTACCGATATTTTGACCAAAAAAATTGGTTTAGAGGAATTAGAAGGCACAGTATCCTTTATTGGCACATCGGCAATTGGACTCGCTGATTTAAGATCAACACCTGTTGGTTTACAGTATCCCGGTGTTGAGGTACATGCCAATATATTTGAAGGGTTAATGCACCCAGAGCTACTGCCATCTAAACCTAATTGGTCACTGGGAGCAAGCTTACTCATCATTGCATTAACGGGTAGCGTACTGTCGTTTTTTAGCCACGGTAAGAGCGCACGTTTTATTATTGTTTTGTCTCTTACAGTCACAAGTGTCGTTATATTTTTAAACGTTTATTTATGGTCAGTGCAAAAAATTAGTTTACCTTTATTAATGCCCCTTTTACTCATCATTATATTAGCGGGTTATTACATCATTGTTGGTTCTATCGCTGAAATGAAACATAGCCGAAAAATAAAATCTATGTTTGACCAATATATGCCTCCTGAGCGTATAAATCAGATGATACTACAGGGTAAAAGTTTATCTCAAAAAAGTGAGCGAAAAAATATGACGGTGTTGTTTGCCGACATTCGTAGTTTCACTTCAGTATCAGAAAATATGTCGCCTCATCAGTTAAGTGAATATTTAAACGAATATCTTACGGCTATTACCAAAATCATATTTGATCATAACGGAACTATTGATAAGTACGTAGGCGATATGGTGATGGCATTTTGGAATGCTCCACTAAAAGATGAAAACCACGCTCGCCATGGTGTTGAAGCCGCAATGGGTATGATTAACGGGTTAACGCAAGTAAATCAGTTATTTGCAGAAAACAATCAGCCTGCAATAAAAATAGGTATCGGTTTAAGTACTGGCGATATGAATGTAGGTGATATGGGTTCGGTTTACCGTAAAGCCTATACAGTTCTTGGTGATACTGTTAATTTAGGTGCTAGAGTAGAAAGCTTGACCAAGTTTTATGGCGTAGCTATTCTTGTTACAGAAGAAACGGTGAAGGAATGCCCTCATATTTCATTTCGTTTAATAGATAAAGTGCAAGTTGTCGGAAAAACAACGGCTGTACTGTTGTTTGAGCCTATAAACTTTACAGATAAGCTCGATGAAGAACAGTTAAATGAAGTTAAAAAATCACAGCAGGCCATGACGCTTTTTTATAATAAAAACTGGCCACAAGCGCTTAGCTTATTTAAAGAACTACACAGCACGACCCTATTTAGCTCTGACGTTTATACCATTTTTATCGAACGTATTAAGGGCACTGATTTGCAAACACTAGCTAAGGATTGGAATGGTGCCTTCAAACATACTAAAAAGTAGTAAACATATGCGACAGCACATTAAAGACAAAACAAACCTTCAGCATTTTATCGATATTAGTATTAGGCTAACAACAGAAAAAAACTCGTCTAAGTTACTTGATGAAATACTGCAAGTTGTGATGTCGATAGCAAATTCTGATGCTGGCAGCATTTACTCTATTACCCCAAACAAACAACTCAAGTTTGAAACGGTAATAAATAAGTCATTAAATCTTTATTTAGGTGGCACTTTAGGGAGCCCTGTAGATTTTCCTAATATAGATCTTTTTATTGATGGCAAACCAAACGAAACAGCTATTGTTGCCCACTCTGCAAATTCTGGCGAAGTGATTAACATTCCTGACGTGTATGATGCCCTGCCCTTTGATATGAGCGCAGCTCGCAAAATGGATGCCCGCACGGGTTACCGCTCTGAGTCCATGCTAACAATTCCTTTAAAAGATCACGAAGATGACATTATTGGTGTAATCCAGCTTATAAATGTAAAAGATGCGCAAAATAAAAACATTCCTTTTAGTGAAGAGCTTGTCACTCTAATTCGATCTTTTGCCTCTTTAGGCGCTATTTCACTAACTAACTCAACACTAATTAAGGGAATGGAAGATCTTTTTTCGACCTTTGCTGAAACAATTGCGATGGCAATAGATGAAAAGTCTCCTCATACCGGTGGCCATTGTAAACGAGTGCCAGCACTCACGTTAATGCTAGCTGATGCCGTACATGATATAAATAAAGGCCCTTTGGCTTCATTTTCGATGAGTGAGGCCGACCGGCATGAACTTGATATAGCAGGCTGGTTACATGACTGTGGGAAAATCGCGACTCCCGATCACATTATGGAAAAGTCGACAAAACTAGAAACTATTTTTGATCGAATAAAATATGTAGATGCTAAATTTGAAATAATTAGCCGAGATTTAAAAATAGCGTATCAGCAAAAAATCATCTGTGCGATGAAACTGCAAAAACCTATCGAAGTTCAACAATTTGAACGCCTACTTGATACCGAGCTTAAACAGTTAGCATTAGACCGTGCATTATTACAGCGTGTGAATGTAGGGGGCGAGTTTTTAGGTGATGCAGAACTTGAGCACATTGAACGCATTGCAAACAAATACCAACTCGTTATAAATGATATTAATACACCATTGCTCTCAGCTGATGAAGTTGAAAACTTAACAATACGAAGAGGCACGTTAACCGAAGCCGAACGTGAAGTAATGAAACGTCATATGGATGTAACTAAAAATATTTTAGATGCCCTGCCGTTCCCTAAACACTTAAGCAATGTGACTGAATATGCTTTAGGTCATCATGAAAAACTTGACGGTACTGGTTACCCAAGAGGTTTAACCAAAGAGCAAATGTCGGTGCCTGCAAGGTTAATGGCTATTACGGATATTTTTGAAGCGCTATCTGCAGTAGACAGGCCCTACAAAAAAGCAAAACCGGTCAGTGAGTGTTTATTTATTTTAGGGTCAATGGTTGCTAAAAACCATCTTGATGCTGACATTTTTGCTATTTTTATTGAGTCGCAAGTCTATAAAAATTATATCAATGAATATGCTAACCCAGAGCAGCTAGATGAGGTAGATTTTGATAACTTACCCGGTTACACACCTATAAGTTAGCACCTATAAAGCCATGCCTTTATTCAAAATACGCTTATTACAGCCTATACCTATCCAAACAAAAAAATGCCACCTTACGGTGGCATTTACACACGGGGTTATTTCTACTTATAGAAATCCTTTTACTTTTTATTTGTTTTTTTATGTTGTTTTATTAACAAAAAATATGTTCCCAAAGGTAGCATTTAGCGCTTTGGGTAGCAATAGTAAAAGGTAAAGTTCATATATCTGCCATATTAACGTCATAAAAAAGCGCGAAGTAAATTCGCGCTCGTATACTTAACTGCCGTTATATTTTAATACACACGTATTTTTCTTCTAGGTACTCATCCAGCCCTTGATGCCCACCTTCTCGGCCCAAACCAGATTGTTTAACGCCACCGAAAGGCGCTACTGGGTTTGATATAACACCTTCATTTACGCCGACCATACCAAATTCAAGCCCTTCACTAATTCGGTAAATTTGCTTAATATTTTGGCTGTAAAAGTAGGCTGCTAGACCAAATGGTACATCGTTAGCAAGTGCAAGCACTTCACTTTCTTCATCAAAAGGAATAACCGTTAATACTGGACCAAATACTTCTTCGTGGTAAATATCCATCTCTGTCGTTACGTTGTTTACTATTAATGGGTTTTGAAAGCTGCTACCTAAGTCACTATTATCGCCAATCAACGTCGCACCTTTATCGAGTGCGTCTTGTACTAACTGTTGTACTTTATCTTTGGCTTTAGGGTAAATGAGTGGGCCAATATCAACATCGTCTTCAAAACCATTTGCCACTTTTAGCGCTGCAACCTTTGGCGTGATTTTTGACAGTACTTTGTCGAGAATATTACGCTGTATAAAGATACGGTTTGCAGCAACACATGCCTGCCCACTATTTCTAAATTTAGCCGCCATTAGCCCTTCTACAGCTTCATCTAAATCTGCATTATCAAAAATGATAAAAGGCGCATTGCCGCCAAGCTCCATCGAGGTGCGTTTAATTGTGTCTGCACATTGAGATAGCAACTGCTTACCTACACCGGTAGAGCCGGTAAATGTAAACTTACGCACGATTTCTGAGTCAGTCAGCATTTTACCTACTGTTTTGGCATCTTGTGAAACCAGTACATTAAATGCACCTTTAACAAAACCAGCTTGATCGGCCAAATAAGCAAGTGCGATAGCGCATAGTGGCGTATGTTCAGAAGGTTTAAGTATAAAGCTACAGCCCGCAGCGTAAGCTGGAGCTACTTTACGAGTAACCATAGCAACAGGGAAGTTCCATGGCGTAATACCGGCAACAACACCTACAGGCTGCTTAAAGCTAGTTAAACGATGCGAGTCATCTGTTGGCGGAATTACATCTCCGTAACTACGTTTGGCTTCTTCTGCAAACCATTTGATAAAACCTGCACCGTAGTTAATTTCGCCAAGCGATTCTTTGAGCGGCTTGCCTTGCTCTTTGGTCATAAGCTCTGCAAGTGTTTGTTTGTGTTTTATAACTAGCTCATACCAGCGCATCAACGTTTCGCTTCGCTCGGTCGCATTTGTCGCTTTTAACTTAACAAAAGCCCCTTGAGCTGCGGTTATTGCGCTATTTACACCCTGCTCGTCAATATCGCTTACATCAACAATACTTTTTTCGGTCGCGGGATCGTTAACGCTAAAGTGCGTATCAGTTTTATAAAATTCGCCGTTAATAAATGAGTCTGAGAAAATAAGATTACTCAAAATAAACCTCCGAAATAGATTTTAGGGATTGGGTTGAACTCGTAGCAGCGGGTTTACCCCGCGTTTATATAATCTGAAAAATACGTGATCATTTTGATGTTCAAGTTTGAGATTAGAAAAATTTAACTTAAAACGTTTGAGATTTAAAAACGCGACATAAAGTCGCTGCTACGTGTTTATAAATGCTTTTTTGAAACAAAAAAGCCGCTGTATCAAACAGCGGCTTTTAATATATACATCGTTAAAAACTAGTGCTCTTCATTAACGATATTGAGATTGTACTTAGGTATTTCAACCACTAAGTCTTCATCTCTTATAATTGCTTGGCAACCAAGGCGTGACTCAGGCTCTAAGCCCCATGCTTTATCTAGCATGTCATCTTCTAGCTCATCACTCTCTTGTAGTGAATCAAATCCTTCACGAATCACTAAATGACACGTAGTACATGCACACGACTTTTCGCAGGCATGTGCAATGCTAATGCCATTTTTAAGTGCAGCGTCGAGTACCGTTTGGCCTGTAGGAGCTTCAATTGCAGCGCCGTCAGGACATAATTCAGGATGTGGAAGAAAAACAATTTGTGGCATTCTAATCTCTCTTAAATGTTGTCTACTGACTGCCCTGTAAGGGCCTTTTTAATTGATGCATCCATTCTACGCGATGCAAAGTCGCTACTCGCATTATCGACTTTTTCGATAGCTGCTTTAATTTCGCCAGGCTCTTGTGCATTTTCGCGCACTTTTACCAGTTCTGCAATTTCAGCGCGTAAGTTAGCAAGTTGCATATCGTCAAGTAATGCAGCATCGGCTGCAAGTGATGCATTAAGCGCTTCTATTACACGCAGTGCTTCTACTTGTTGCTCTTTAAGCATACGTGCTTGCATATCGCCTTTAGCGTTGCTCATTGACTCTTTTAGCATGTTAGCTACTTGGTCATCAGATAAACCAAACGAAGGTTTAACTTGAATTTCAGCTTGTACACCTGTTGATTTTTCCATAGCTGAAACACTTAATAAGCCATCTGCATCAACTTTAAAGGTTACACGAATATGCGCAGCGCCTGCCGCCATTGGTGGAATACCTTTTAAGCTAAACTTAGCAAGCGATCGACAATCATCAACAAGCTCACGCTCGCCTTGCAGCACATGTAATGACATAGCTGTTTGGCCGTCTTTAAACGTTGTAAATTCTTGCGCGCGAGCTACCGGAATCGTCGTATTGCGCGGAATGATTTTTTCAACCAAACCACCCATAGTTTCAAGGCCTAGCGATAACGGTAATACATCAAGCAATAGCATGTCAGAATCTGGCTTATTGCCAATTAACACGTCGGCTTGAAGCGCAGCACCTAAAGCGACAACACGATCAGGGTCGATTGAAGTTAGCGGCTCTTTATCAAAAAAGCTTTGTACTTGGCTACGTACCAGTGGCATACGGGTTGAACCGCCTACCATAATAACTTGCAGTACTTCGTCGTTTTCTATGCCAGCATCTTTTACAGCACGACGACACGAACGCAGTGTTTTTTTAACGAGAGGCATAGCCATTTCGTCAAACGTTTCGCGTGTTACTTCTACTGTGTATTTTTGATCGTCAAACTCAAGACCCACGTTTACTTTAGCGTATTGGCTTAATGCTTCTTTACACGCTTTTGCTTTATTGATGAATAAACGTAAAACTGAAGGTGACAACGCTGACACACCAGTTTGCTGCTTAAAGTAATCAACAAGTAGTGAGTCAAAGTCATCACCACCGAGACTTGAGTCGCCGCCAGTTGCCATTACTTCAAATACACCTTGGTGTAATCTAAGTACTGATATATCAAATGTACCACCGCCTAAATCGTAAACAGCAATAATACCTTCTTGGCCAGAATCTAAACCATAAGCAACGGCTGCTGCTGTTGGCTCATTTAATAAACGTAGTACGTTAATACCAGCCAGCTCTGCGGCATCTTTAGTACTTTGGCGCTGTGCGTCATCAAAGTACGCTGGTACTGTGATTACAGCCCCTAAAATTTCTTGGTTGCCAAAACTTTGCTCAGCTCGTGCTTTTAATGCAGCTAAAATATGGCTTGATGCTTTAATTGGACTGATTTTACCTGCCGCAGTTTCTATTGCTAGCGCACCATTGTGCTCACAGAACTCATACGGTAGTTGCCCATAACTTTGCTCTATTTCAGCCTGAGTTTTACCTAAAAAACGCTTAACCGAAATAAGTGTATTAGCAGGGTCTTGCGTTGCTGCTTGTGCAGCCTCTGCGCCAACAGTAATACCGCCTGCTTGATAACGAACAACCGACGGTAACATAGCCGCGCCAAGATCATCAGTTAACGTGCGGGCTTCGCCACTTTGTACTGTTGCAACTAATGAGTTAGTTGTACCAAGATCAATACCAATCGCTAGTTTATGTTCGTGTGGTGCCGCGCTCTGCCCCGGCTCAGCAATTTGCAATAATGCCATAATGCTCTTTAAACTCGTGTTGCTCGCTTTGCAGCAAGTAATTAATCGTCAAATAAACTGTCTTCAATACGCTCTAGTTCGTCACGTAACTTATAAACAAACTTCAGTTTACGAATATTATCTGCGGCAAGTTGATATTGCTGCTCATCGTTACTTGCTAGTTGTTCGGCAAGTTGTGCACTGTACTGCGTGTTTAGTTGCTTAATTTGTTTTTCAAAATTTGCAATGGCGGTATCAGGATCGCGCGACGATGTTAGCTCTTCAAGCTCTTCGCGAAGTTCCATTTGCTGCATTAAAAACATTGGATCTTGCAAGGTTTGTTGCTCTGCACGAATATCAACGCCTAGCTCGCTCAGCATATATTCAGCACGTTTTACTGGGTGCTTTAATGTTTGTAGCGCATCGTTAATTTCGGCGGCGCTTTGCACTGCCATTAACTTATCGCGGCTGCTCGCATTCGCGTGGCGATCTGGATGTACAGTACGCTGTAATTCCAAGTAGTGCTTGTTAACCGTTGCTAAATCAATATTGTAATCAACGGGGACTGCAAATAATTCAAAGTAACGCATAACTCAACCAATAAAATTCAGAAATTAATTTCAAAAATAACAAAGCCCTACATTTACTGGCAGGGCTTATTTATACTACAAAGATATTTTAAGCTTAAACGGTAAAGCTTTCGCCACAACCACACTCATCTGCTTGATTAGGGTTTCTAAATTTAAACCCTTCATTTAAGCCTTCTTTAGTGTAGTCGAGCTCTGTGCCATCGATGTAAACTAAGCTTTTAGCGTCAACAATTAATGTTACACCTTTAGCCGCAAAAGTTTCATCGTCTTCGTTTAAATCGTCAACAAACTCAAGTACATAAGCAAGACCTGAACAGCCCGTCGTTTTAATGCCAACGCGCAGGCCTAAACCTTTACCGCGGTTTGCTAAAAATGATTGTACGCGGTTTGCTGCCGCATCTGTCAATGTCACTGCCATGAGTTTCTCTTCTTACTTCGCTTGTTTGCTTTTGTAGTCTGCAATTGCTGCTTGAATTGCGTCTTCGGCTAAAATTGAACAGTGAATTTTCACTGGTGGTAATTCAAGCTCTGCACTGATATCAGTGTTTTTAATTGTCGCTGCTTCGTCTAGCGTTTTGCCTTTAACCCACTCTGTTACAAGTGAAGATGAAGCAATTGCGCTACCACAACCGTAGGTTTTGAATTTTGCATCTTCAATAACGCCTTCGGCAGATACTTTAATTTGCAATTTCATTACGTCACCACATGCTGGTGCGCCTACCATACCCGTTGCCACTGACGGATCATTCTTATCTAGAGTACCTACGTTACGTGGGTTTTCTACGTGGTCGATTACTTTATCACTATAAGCCATTATTCTATCCTCATTACCTGCTAGGGTATGTGCTCACACTATTAGTGGTGAGCCCATTCAACTGAATCTAAATCAATACCTTCTTGATGCATCTCCCAAAGTGGAGACATCTCACGTAGGCGACCGATAGAGTTTTTCATTAATTCGACGGTGTAATCAATCTCTTCTTCGGTAGTAAAGCGACCAATACTAAAACGAATTGAGCTATGTGCTAATTCGTCGTTACGGCCAAGTGCACGTAATACATAAGAAGGCTCTAAGCTTGCAGATGTACAGGCTGAACCTGACGATACTGCAATGTCTTTTACTGCCATAAGTAACGACTCACCTTCAACAAAGTTAAAGCTGATGTTTACAATGCCAGGTACTGATTGGTCTTGCGTGCCGTTAAAGTATACTTCGTCCATATCAGCCATAATGCCGTCGATTAAACGATTACGTAAGGCGCTGATGTGTGCGTGATCTTTTTCGAAATCTTGCTTAGCAATTTTAAACGCTGTACCCATACCCACTAATTGGTGAGTAGCTAGTGTACCAGAACGCATACCACGTTCATGTCCGCCACCGTGCATTTGCGCTTCAAGGCGAGCGCGTGGTTTACGACGAACGTAAAGTGCACCAACACCTTTAGGGCCATACACTTTATGTGCAGAGAACGACATAAAATCAACTTTAAGCTGTTGCACGTCGATTAGTACTTTACCCGCGCTTTGCGCTGCATCTACGTGGAACATAATTTTACGTTCGCGACACATTTCGCCAATAGTCGCGATATCTTGAATTACACCTAGCTCGTTATTAACGTGCATGATGCTTACAAGTACTGTGTCGTCACGCATTGTGTCGGCAAGTTTTTGTAAATCAAGTAGGCCGTTTTCTTCAACGTCCATATAAGTTACTTCAAAACCTTGGCGCTCAAGCTCACGACATGTGTCGATTACAGCTTTATGCTCAGTTTTAGCGGTAATAACGTGCTTACCTTTTTTCTTATAAAACTGTGCTGCACCTTTAATAGCAAGGTTATTTGATTCTGTTGCACCCGATGTGAAAACAATTTCACGTGGGTCTGCATTAATTAAATCAGCAATATCTGTACGTGCTTGGTCAACAGCTTCTTCTGCTTGCCAACCAAAACGGTGTGAGCGTGACGCAGGATTACCAAACTTACCGTCCATTGTCAGGCATTGCATCATTTCTTTAGCAACACGTTCGTCAACAGGCGTGGTCGCTGCGTAATCTAAATAAATCGGTAACTTCATTTCTCTCTCCGCTGCAGGTCAACCTTAAAGTTGACAGCTTACTTGAATGTTTTCCAACTGCTTAATTGCATTATTAATACTGTTATCTTGGCGCGATGCTATTTCTTTCACATCTGATTTTTCCACCAATTCAGCAAGGGTAATATTATTCAAAAATTCTTCTATGCGTGCGCTTAGGTCTGACCACAAATTATGTGTTAAACAACGCATACCACTCTGACAGCCGGTATCGGCACCTTGGCAACGTGTTGCATCGACCGATTCGTCTACGGCGCTAATAATATCGCCAACAGAGATAACGCTCGCTTCACGCCCTAGTAAATAACCACCACCAGGTCCACGAACAGAACTTACTAGGCCATTTTTACGTAAACGAGCAAATAATTGTTCAAGGTAAGACAAAGAAATTTCTTGTCTTTGTGAAATATCAGCAAGGGCTACAGGACCTACACCTGTGTGTAGTGCAACATCCAGCATAGCTGTAACGGCATATCTGCCTTTTGATGTTAACTTCATAACGCCCCCTGCACAAAAGAGTGCAAATTTTAATTACCAGAGTAAATTAGTCAAGTATTATCACTTGATAAAAATTTGATTTAGAAACTCTTACTTTTAAATTGTAGAGTTAACAAATTTTCAATACTTGACCTCTTTGGTCAAGTATTACAGCCATTGTAATTACCTGAGTAATTTAGTCAAGTATTAGCGCGTTAATTAGTCTAGGTCTTTTATAACTAATAGCTATACCTAAGTTACTTAGGGATAGCCTTATTAATTGAGGTGAGAATACCGCGTAAAATATTCATTTCAGCATCTTCAGGGTGAGCTCGGTTGAACAAACGGCGCAATTTAGTCATAACTAAACCAGGGTGTTGCTTGATGATAAAGCCTGTTTTAAACAACGTGTCTTCAAGATGATCATAAAACAGCTCAGTTTGCTTTGAGCTTGGGTAAACTGCATCGTCTTCTTCAACCTTTTTAGGTTGTTGATTTAAAAATGCCATGCGAGTTTCGTAGCTAAGTGTTTGTACGGCCATAGCTAAATTAAGCGAGCTGTACTCTGGATTAGCAGGAATACACACATGGTAATTACAAAGCTGTAATTCTTCATTAGTTAAACCACTGTTTTCACGACCAAATACTAGCGCTACAGGACCATTTACGGCTTCAGCAACGAGCTTTTCACCACATTCACGTGGTTCAACCATTGGCCACGAAAGCGTACGAGAACGCGCACTTGTGCCAATCGTTAATGTACAGTCAGCGATAGCTTCTTCAACGGTACCTACAATAACTGCATTGCCTAAAACATCAGTTGCGCCTGCAGCTAATGCACTTGCTTGGCTGTCTATTTCGCAAGCAGGATCAACTAAATAAAGTTTTGATAAACCCATGGTTTTCATGGCGCGAGCCGCCGAACCAATATTGCCGGAATGTGACGTGTTAACTAAAACAATGCGAATATCATCTAAGATCATTACTGTGCTACTTTGCTATGCCAAAAAATTGCGCAAATTCTAACATGAAAATGTAATAAGATCCTAGATTCAAAAGGCTAGATCCTATGATCAAACCCAATATAACGATTCTTACATGGATAAGTTTGTCGCTGCAAGCAAAGCGTGACATACACTGGATAGACATATCAGCAACTTACAAATAACCTGCAACCATTCACTGACATAAAATACAACCATACAATGACATAGTGAAGTTAAAGTTATTACACTAAAAACAAAAAACCAGCCTTCAAATATAAGACTGGTTTTTTCAATTACTACTCACTGCCTTTTCGGCAGAATTACATTAACTTAAACATCGAATCGATTGTTTTTATCTTCAGCTGCCTATACGGCAGGTCACAGTAAATGTTCGTTTGGCCAGACCTATCAAGATATTCTCAGCTGCCTATACGGCAGGTCACAATGTCGTTTTTTTATGCCAAAATGCTCTTCATTCTCAGCTGCCTATACGGCAGGTCACACGCCCCTCAAGTTCGTATGCTTCACACATTCATTCTCAGCTGCCTATACGGCAGGTCACTATAAAAATAGCTGACCTTATTTATATAATTCATATAATTAAAAAGCAAACTCAATTTTACCCATATTTTTATATGCTTGCCCAGAGCGTTTTAATATCAATGACTTATGATAACGTTATAAATAAAGGTTAATTACTCTCTATTAAGGGTGATAAATCAGGAACCGTGCCTTTAAACTTTTCATTTGAGGCAAAACCATAATTACTAAATACTGGCTCTGCTTGGCAGTCGGCATTTTGCTTTTGAATATGAAGAATATAATCTTCTTGTGAACTCTTACTAGTCATAGCTACCCTATGAAATATATCAATTTCTCGGGGAGCTTCGAGCTTTTTAGGATTAAAATCTTCACCTCTTGCTAATGCTCTTTTTTGCAGGCGCTTTAACCTTCTTCTACTTTCCCCTGTAAATATTTTTGCTACCGCCTGATTACGTATAAAACGTATTTCTTTGCAGCTCTCAGGTACGGCTAAAGCTTGGCTTAATTTAAAAAAACCACAATCTTGCATATCTACAAAATAAGCTTGCTCTTTAAGGGTGTTTAAAATCTCTTTTTCCGTATGAACAAAAGCAATTACATTACCAATTGATGAGTCCGACCATGCAGGAAACGTAACTCCCATTCCTTCAATATTATGCTTTAAAATAAACCCATGCATGATAGAAATACAACGGCCAGTTAGCAGCGCTAGATTAGCTTGTTTAGGTAAAAAGTGGGCTGTGAAGTAATACCTTTGCATAACTACGCCTTTTTAGACTCTGCTTTTTTCTGGAACATTCCACCCTTAATCAATACAGAAAATAAATAATAAATAGCTGGGTCTATATTTTCATTTTTATTAGTAATGCAATTTTTAAGGGCTGACAAATACCATTCAGTATTTTTGAAAATAGAATAAAAGTTCTGCTCAGAATCGGGAGGACGCCGGGCAATGCCTATTTCTTTATCTGCACCAAACTCATGCACACGTAACCTTTTACTTGCATCCTCATCCCACCAATCATCAATTGACTGAAGCGCTGCACCTATTTTTACAGAATTAAAACTTACAGCATAACGGCCATCTGCACATTTAGCTTTTACAAACTGTTTAGAGGCCTCTCCTTGCTTAACTTTGTCGTTAAGAATTTGGCTTGGGTAAATTTCTTGGCAAAATGAGGCTTCTATTTTCGCGGTTATATCGGCACTCCAAAACACATTGGGATCAGTTAATGCGCTCTCAATTTCATCACTTAGTTCTTCTAATACTTTTTGAACATCAGAAGTCCATTTACTTTCCCAAGCCAACTTACGGGTGTTATCGATTAAATAACAATTTCCTTTACTAGTTTTAATTTCAATTTGAGTGTTACCCGTGTTTTGATTACGCCAAAGCCATGTACCTAATAAAATATTTCTGCAATAACGAGTAGCTAACTCTTTATAACCACCACACTCTTTAAATGTTTCTGCCAACTCTTTTAATAAAGAAAAAACATCTGGATCACTACAGCCTGAAGGGGCCAACGAGTTCGCTTGCACCCTCAAAGAAAACCGACAAAATATATGTTCCACATTTGGAGGTACATAACACTCTTCTAGAGTTAATATATTATTATGTGTTAAGTCCTGAGGTGAGATGTTTTTTGGTAAAAACTGCGGGGTGAATGCTTCAGTAAAACCAGATTTAGGGCCTCTAATTTTATTAATATCAGCTTCTAGGGGAACAAAGTTAGAGTCAGCCGTTTTATAAAAAAACACAGCTTTACCAGGATAAAGCGAGCGATCATATTTTAATATATTACATAGTTCCATTGAGCACCTTCCGGTCAAACCTTTTTCATTAGCATAAACTTTTCTCGCGCATCTAGCATCCAAAAAGATGTTTTAAAATAATTGCTAATACCTTTTAACCTAATGCTAATGGCCGTTTCGTATTTCACCACTCCTATTGCTGGTTCAGCATAACAATGTAGTTTTTCAAGCGCTCCTACTCTAGCCATCGGTTCAGTAAGTAACATATACCCCATCATAGATGGGCTCAAGTTAGAGTCACTATTTAATAATAATAGTAGCTCATCTAAATCCTCTATTTTGTGGTCAGTTGGCATTACCCAACAACCTGATAAAGGGAGTCGCCTTAACTTTTCAAATAACTGATTTTCATTACTATACAAACAGCACCAATCTATATTTGAATTAAGCTCAGGCTGATGCATAACACCACCTGCAAAGTTAGATGGAAAATGCGCTTTCAAAATGTCAGGCTCACTATCTACTGCCTGTAAATCATCTTCATAACCATCAATGTGTATTATTAAATCAAATATCAAATCACAGTATTTGCCGTCAATAATTCCTGGTCGCTTAAGCTTATTTTGCTGAGCGCCTTGAAGGCTAAGTTCAGGAAGCTTTTTTCCGGCTACAGTAGAATAATCTCTAATAAACCAAGAAAAAGATGTGAACCGTACATTTGTCCCTAGCGCTTCATTAAGCTTTCTTTGGTAGCTATGAAGCATGCCCCAAACAGCAGTTAAAGATGGAACACCTGAGCAGTAAGGGTTCGATAACGCTTGTGCATCAAACACGCGTATACCGCTTAAATGTAGATAACGATAATGTTCATCATCTTCTTCAATCAGTTCGTTTTTTTGATTTGTAAGATTAATAAGTAGCCATTGTAAAGCTGCTTTCAAAGGGCTCATTAATTTAGGGTGGAAAGCATACCTTTGTGTCATGCTCACACTGCCAAGCATTTCATTTAGTAACCTAAATAAAGGAATCGTTAGCGAAGAGAGTTCATCGTCGGGCAGCGATAGTATTTTATACTCTAGTTGGTCTGAAGTACTCTCAAGTTCTTCTAAGTCACCTCCATTCTCAATAAAATCTAATCGCCACTCAAATACAGGTGAAAACCACTCTAAAAGCGTACTTCTTACTTCTTTAATGCTCTTAACTTTTTGTTGTCTACGCTGTTTAAGAGCCAGCGCATTATTACTAAATATAATACCTTCTAAAGCTTTAATTAATTCCGGCTTTAATAGTGCCTCAACATTAAATACTGTTTGCCCATTCTTTAATTTAAATTGCCGTGAATTACTTAAACCATGATATTTAGTTCGTATATCAGGAGGGTAGTTGAGCACATTGACAACCCCACCTAAGGAGGCAGCTAACATACTGACAGAAGCTGGACGGGTAAACTCTAGTTTGGTAAATCGAGCTTGTTTTTCAATTGCCGCCTGTTGAATTTTTGATTGAACAACATGGCTAATTACAGGCGTAACAGCCACATAACCATCATAATAAGGTATTCTTACTTGGCGAGAATAGCGGTCAATTGAGTCAGGAATGACTTCTTCGTATAACTCCCCCTTAACTGTTCCACATAAACTTTTATAGGCCTTAACGGATAACCCTAGAGAGGTAAATGCGGCTTTCCAGTTATTCGAGTACGTAGCCAATGCTTGTGCCAAACAACAATCTTCATCTTCCCATTTAAAGTAACTAATAAATAGTTTAGCCACATTCACTTTAGCTGAGTCATGTGACCAGCCATAGGCTTTATGATAGTTAGCACTACTCAAAACATAAGAGTGCAGTAGTGGAGGCTCAACAGCTAAATTTTGCTTACTTACTCTAATATCAGGGTACTTTAAATTATGAGTATGAAACCACGCTATTTCCTTAATACATTTATTAATATGATCTTCACTTTTTAAAGCCTGTTTTGCTAATTGCTTATCCAGCAAGTCATCAACTTGGTTTTTTCGGTAAGTCAGGTTTAACAAAATAATCAGAGCTGTGGCTTCGCTGCCTGTTATATCAATCATTGCCGTATAAGGGCTAAAAGCACGACGTAACAACCTATCTCGCTCAGTGATGTCTGTAATTTCTAACAGTTCTTTTAAATGCATATACTCACCATGCCGACAAATACATTCTAGCTTTATCATTTCCAAAACTAGTTTTGTACTCTATTACTTGCCTTAAAAAAAATACGCCCTTGTAAGGGTTGATTCGCTGGTTCATTTTATGACGAAATGCCGTTTGCAATATACCATCCTGATACAATCTATAAACCTGCTCTACTGAAGTGCCTAACAAAGTTGCAGCCTCCAATACACTTACTAATAAATCGGCTGCGTTTGGTTTTTTAGCTTTAGGATTACTCTCAACCAAAGTAACTAAATAATCTAATAGAGCCCTATAAATAAAGTGAAGTTCCCTCTGCTTTTGATTAGGGCACGACAAAATAGCATCACCAAAAATAAACTTAAACTCAGTCTTATTAAACAGATCTATTAGCTTCATTTCTGCATTTTCACTTAACTCATCAAGCTCCTTGTAAAAGACTGTGGGCCACTTATCAAAATAACCCACAACCTCGTCTAAACAAAAGCTATCAGTTTGAGAATACCGCTCCTGATACCAAAGAAGCGCAGCAAAGCGTTCTGTAAGCGTGGTATTGTTAAATAGCGGGTTACTATCGTTGCGCTCACCTTTATCCAGTAATTTATTTAAATGCTCAATACTTAACGTATTTACAGGCGAGGTACTAGCGCAAGAAAGCTCAAAACCGCATGAACAATGAGTAATTGACTCATTCTCGATATAGTTAATTGGAGCGCAGCATTCTGGGCAGTTATGTAGCAAAGCACACTGATGTTTAGTGCACGCATTTACCCACTTTATGTGCCAGCTTTGTTTTATGTAAGCTTCTTCTGCAAGACATTGTGGACATACTGGAATCGAATCAATGGAATCTACTGCATGGTAACGAATAAATCTTTTTGGGATGTCTACGCCATTGTTATATATGGCGGCTGAGGTGTTGAATTTAAAATCTGACTTTAGCAAAGCCAGTTTTTGTAGCTCGTATCGAGGTAAATCTAATAATGTTTCGAGTAAGCCTAAAGCCCGCATTCTAAAGTGGCTATTGTGCTTGGCGTGGTAAACGTTGAGTCTTTTTAAATCTATCGGGAATGCGCCATGCGCCTCAAAGTCAAGCTCATGTAGTTCTTCGCGAATAGCTAAACTTAACCCTTCATACGAGTCAAAAAAATTCTCTGAAACCACCCGTAACAAGTAACTTTCCAACGACTCATCAGAAGATGCCCGAGCCTTGGGAGAAAATAGAAAAGCCATAAACGCCTTAAAACTTAGAAATCCTAAGCTAAAAGATAAAGCCATCCCATTTAATATGCAAGCCACATCATAAATAATATTATTGTATAGCTGCCCTAAATACTATTACTGACTCTTATTAGCGCTATATAGGTTTATGATTTTTCTGTTAGATTAACAGTTCTAATAAATCCTCCATTTTCAATCTCATAACTGACTTCACGCACATGATTAACTACATAACAGCTACAATTCCATCTTTCATAAGAAACTGAAATTATTTTTCCCTCAAGATAACGCTCATTTTCAGAGCCTACCGACATTAGAACTTCTACATCGTCCCCATTTCCAAGATCCTCTCTATCACACTTCATAGGATACAACTTACCATTTGGCGATAGTTGAACAAATGCTATTCGCTGTAGTTTGGATCTTGTCATTGGATAACCTTTATTATCTTTTATAGTGTTTCTCTAATTATCTTTTACTCTATTAATTTTAAAACTCTGCGCTTGATCAAATATTTCTTTATACACTTCATCGTGGCTGATGGGTGGGTATTTAAATTTAGCGAGTATTAAAATCAGCTCTACTTTAAGTGATGATTTAATATCGTCGCGGTGATTCCAATCAACAAATTTCACCTTGTCATCTACAATTACTTTTACCGCTTGGGCCAGCTCAATGAGCTTATCTTCGGGGTAATCAAAGTCGTATTTGATCGCTAACATTTTTAGGGCGTCGTAAAAGCCTTTTTCTTCAATATCAATGCCTAGCTCGTCGCCGGCGTTCATTTCGTCGCGTACGCTGTAAATCATATCAACCATACTTTCTGAAAAGTCATCAAGTACGCTACTTACCAGTACGTCATCTTCTTTTCGCTCATTGTAGCGCTGTACCAGCGACTCAAAGCGTTTAGTAAAATCGATACCTTGGGTTTGATTTACTTTTTTAAGCTCACCAATGGCTTTGGCTAGCATTTGTTGCAGTATTTTAATTTTGGTATTGGGGAGTTTTATTTTTTCTACTTTGGCGATGTAATCGTCATTAAAAATGTCGATTTCGCCGCCGTCTTCATTACCGAGTTTAAATATTTCCTCAACGCCGTCGCTTTGTAGGGCCTCGCTTATCATTTCACGCACTTTGGCGTTCATTTGCGCAGTATCGGGCGCTTCGCCTTTGGTTAGTTTGTAAATAATAGAGCGAATGGCAAGGTAAAAGTGAATGTGGTTACGCTCACTTTCGTTAATTTTTTCACTGCCACAACATACATCGTAAGCGGCTTTTAAACGCTTAACTAAATCCATAAAGCGCTTTTGCCGCTTTTCGGTAATAAGTGCAAACTCAGCGGCGTGGTTTAAACAGTTTAATTGGGCAACAGCTTCACCGGTAAAGTACGGGCTGCTGTCAAATTTATGAAATAGCTCGGCAAGTAGCGCTAAGTGGTTTTTTACTTCAATAACCGAGGCGGTTATATCTTCAAAATTGGTTTCGTCTGTTTTTGAGTACTGCGCTAAGGCTTTATTCATTTCAGATTTAATACCAATGTAATCAACCACCAAGCCTTTATCTTTGCCTTCAAACTGGCGATTAACCCGCGAAATAGTTTGTATTAAGCTGTGCTTTTGCAGTGGCTTATCTATGTACATGGTATCTAAAAATGGCACATCAAAACCGGTTAGCCACATGTCTACCACTATGGCTATTTTGAAGTTTGAATTTTTGTTTTTAAATTGCTTATCAAGCTCTTTACGTTCGTCTTTACTGCCAAGTAAATTATATAAGCGTTCAACGTCGTCTTTGCCACGCGTCATCACCATTTTTACTTTTTCAGAAGGCGCAGCAATACGGCCTTCGCTAATGGCGCGCTTTCGCTCGGTATCTGATAGTTTTTGGGCGTCATCAGTATCTACTACATCAAACCACTGTGGGCGTAGTTCTTCTAGCTCTTGATACAGCTGATAAGCAATTCCTCGCGAGCTACACACAAACATCGCCTTTCCTGCGACCGTAGAGCCTTCCTCAACGCGTTTTTCATAATGTTCAACAAAGTCCCTTGCTAAAACTTTAATACGGTCAGGATCGCCTAGAATGCTATTCATGTTAGCGGTGGCTTTTTTACTGTCTTCTATTTGCAGCTCGTTACTGCCTGCATCGGCGCATTCTTTGTAATAGGCTTCAATTTCAGCCAACTTGCTGTTGTTTAAACACACCTTGGCGGCGCGGCCTTCGTATACAATGCGCACGGTTATTTCATCTTTAACCGACTCAGTCATGGTGTAGGAGTCAACCACTTCACCAAATACATCTAAAGTAGCGTCTACTGGGGTGCCAGTAAAACCAACATAAGTGGCATTAGGCAATGAGTCATGCAGGTATTTAGCAAAACCAAAGGTCTTTTTTACCCCCTTTTCGGTAATAGTAATTTTTTGATCAAGATTAACTTGGCTACGATGCGCCTCATCAGAAATACAAATAACGTTAGTGCGATCGGTTAAAAGCGCAGTGTCTTCGGTAAATTTATGAATGGTCGTTAAAAACACACCACCACTGTTACGGCCTTCTAGTAATTCACGTAAGTGAGTACGGCTGGTAACAGTTTTTACCGTGTCGTCGCCAATGTAGGTTTTTGCATTACCAAACTGCTGCGAAAGCTGATCGTCTAAATCGGTTCGGTCGGTAATTAAAATAATGGTTGGGCTTTTAAGTTCAACGCTTTTCATCAACAAGCGTGTTAAAAATTGCATGGTGTAACTTTTACCGCAACCCGTTGCGCCAAAGTACGTACCGCCTTTACCATCACCTTGTGGCTTTAAATGCAGTTTTATATTTTCAAACAGTTTATTAGCCGCATAATATTGCGGGTAACGCGGCACAATTTTTACCTCTTTTTTGCCCGCGTTTTTATTATCAGAGTCGGGAAAAAATACAAAGTTGCGTATTACATCGCGTAAGCGTGCTTTATCAAACAAGCCCTGCAATAACGTATGTAACGAGTTAATCCCCTCTTGCGCGGTGAGCTCTTGCCCCGTTACTTTACCCCACGAGTAAAAAAACTGATAAGGCGCAAATAAGTTACCCATTTTATTGTTTACGCCATCGCTTATAACGCACAAGGTATTAAACACAAATAACTGCGGAATAGCACGACGATAGCGAATAGTTAACTGCTCAAACGCTTCAAAAATAGGAGCTTGCTCGCGTATTGCGCTTTTAAATTCAAACACCACCAATGGCAAGCCATTTACATATAAAATGCCATCGGGAATACGCAGTTCAATATTGTCGTAAGTTGTGGGGCTTTCTATTTCTAACTGGGTAACAAAGCGATAGATATTGCCATCTTGCAAGTAGGTTACGCTTGCTTCATTCACATTATCTAAAGCAGCTTGTGCTATTGCACTACCAACCGTTAAGCTACTTTTAATACCTTGCTCAACGTTGTCGTAATCAAGCAGCTGAACATACAAATCTTTTTGCGCCGCGCTGCCTGCTACCCTGCCTCGCTCGCGGCTCAATAAAAAACCATCACTTAGCCACTTACAAAAGGTTTTATTACTCTCGTATAAGTCACTATGAGGTAAATCGGTTAGTTGCTTTACAATTGAGTCTACTTCGCCGGTGGTAATATTATTTTTAGCGTAACGCTTAGTTAAAAAAGCACGGAGGTCTTCTTTTATTAATACGTCGCTGTTACTACGGGTGAGCTCACCGCCTAATAAATGCGGGTAACCTTGCTCGCCTAATAGCTCAACCACCGCTTGTTCTAATTTGGCTTCAGTAAATTTCATCAAACATCCTTATTCTTTTTATTTTGGCCTTTAAACGCACTGATCAGGTTATTAATCTACTATTTCTTCATCAGTGGCTACATCAGGTATTTGTAATTCGCCAGAGATGAGTTTGGGTAGTAACGTGTCACGGAGTTTGGTTAACTCGTTAATTTGACGGCTATTGAGAACTATTTTTTCACTAATACTAATTAATTGAGAATTTAAATGGTTTAGTGCTTTGCTTTTAGGTACTAAAACCCACTGTTCAGAAACAGTTTTTCTGCTGAGCTCTGTTTGGCCTGTACTCCCATGACCAAGAGCTTCTATTTTGTCTTCAATTGATAACATCATCTGTGCAAATGAGTACACCGGATATATTTCACTATCGGCTCTTACAACTGTCACATGGGAGTCAACAACAGTTACTTCATTTAAGTACTTTACTTGAGCCATTCTTCCAAGTGTACCAACACCTGTTGAGTTAATAAGTAAATCACCAACATTGAGTTCTCTACCAGTAATTTTGCGTAACTCGGTATTATTTCTCCGACACGGAGTGAAGTTAACCTCATGATTACGGATGCACTTTTGATTTATTACCTGAACACCACCTTCTTCTATATATTTAGGTGAAATGCCACGTCTTAATTCAGTCGTAATTTCTGAAAGCTGATTCACTTCCCAACCCTTTGGTATCCAGCCTAGTTGTTCGTTGTGTTCGAACTCATTGGGGAAGTGAGCGTGGGTGTTGGCGTGTTGGACTAATATTTTAGGGTTGCCGTTAAAGTTTGCTTTAACAGGTGTTTCAGCGGCTTTTTCTGATACTTGCACTGCTGCTTGAGTTGCTTCTTTTGTTGGTAGCTGTGCTTGTAACTCGTGAGCGAGCGCACTGAGTGATGCTTTGTATTCTGTAGCATTTTTTAAACTGTCCAGTACCGCTAAGCGGCGCTGTGCTTTTTGTTTTAACTCGTCAGGCAGACTAGTTTCAAGGTTGTCTAAGTTAAAATCAACGCTGGCAAGTAGGTTGTCGAATACAGGATCAAAATCAACAAACCAGCTTTTAAATAACGCCTGCGCCATCTGTTCTAAAGTTTGGTTTGTTTTTTGGTTTAGCTCGATTTTTTCGTTTATGGTAATAAGTGACGATGATATTTTCTTCTGCGTTTTCTTATCAGGGCAGTAGAATGGATAATGAGAGATAGCCTCAAATGTAATTTGTGGAAAAGTCCCTGACCGAGACTCTGCAATTCTCTGAAATTCAGCTAAAGTTTCTGTACTTGTTAATTGAAGATAAAAGTAGTCACTGTCCATTAACTCATGATTTAACACTAAAATCATGAACTTAGTAGATACCACAAAATCATCTGCTATCTCAAAATTAACTCTTGCATAACGGCCATTGCCAGGTCTTATTTCTGAAAAAAGTATATCCCCGTTTAAAATTGCTTTCTTCGCTTGGCCAGGTAAACCAGCTACATTACTATAATTTTGATGTAAAAAAGCCCCCTTTGAAACATCACCAGTATTTACAAAAATGGCTTTTTCTTTCTTTTTTAAAGGGAAAGGTCTAGATATATTATTGGATATTTCATCCAACCTAACTTTGGGGTACTTATTTGTCATAACCCAGTGCCTCCAAATTTTTACGGATAGCTTTATCAAGCTCTTCCGCTTGATTCATTTGGCTGTACAGGGTTTGGCTAAGCTCGCTCATTTTAGTTTCGAAGGGAATGCCATCGTCTACAATATCGGCAGCGCCTACATAGCGCCCTGGGGTAAGTACGTAGTCGTTTGCTTTTATATCGGCAAGGGTGGCTGATTTACAGTAACCGGCGATATCTGCATATTCCTGTTCTTGCTCTTTATTTGCGCTTTCTCGCTCAGTACTTTCAATGGCAAGCTCTTCGCCGCGCCAAATATGGTAAGTTTCGGTTATTTTAGCTATGTCGTCGTTGGTGAGTTCTTTTAAAGTGCGGTTAACCATAGAGCCCATTTCGCGAGCGTCTATAAATAGCGTTTCGCCTTGGCGGTCGCGGCGTTTTAGTAGGCCTTTTTCGTTATTACCGCGTTTGTCTTTACTTATAAACCATAAACACACCGGAATTTGCGTGGTGTAAAACAGCTGCCCGGGTAGGGCTATCATACAATCGACTAAATCGTTTTCGATTATTTTTTGGCGAATATCGCCCTCGCCACTGGTGTTTGAACTCATTGAACCATTGGCCAATACAAAGCCTGCGGTGCCATGCTCGCTCAGTTTTGAGATCATATGCATGATCCACGCATAGTTGGCATTACCTGTAGGCGGTGTTGGGTAACCTGCCCAACGAGCATCGTCAACTAGTTCGTTATCGGCGCGCCACTGTTTTTGGTTAAACGGTGGGTTTGCCATAATGTAATCAGCTTTTAGGTCGGGGTGTTGGTCTTTAAAAAAGGTATCGCCCGCTACATCGCCTAAGTTGCCCGAAATACCGCGCACGGCTAGGTTCATTTTAGCCAGTTTATAGGTGGTGTTGGTGTACTCTTGCCCATAAATAGATATGTTTTTTTGATTACCGTTATGGCTATTAATAAACTTAAGCGATTGCACAAACATACCGCCCGAGCCACAACATGGGTCGTAAATTTTGCCTTCAAATGGTTCAATCATATCGGCTATTAGGGTAACAATTGATTTTGGCGTATAGAACTCGCCCCCACCTTTACCTTCAGATGCGGCAAACTTACCTAAAAAGTATTCGTACACACGGCCAACTAAGTCTTCTTCTGTTTTTTCGTTTTGGTTGGCAATAGTGTCGATATTATTAATGGTATCGATAAGCGCTGAAAGCTTACTAGCATCAAGCCCTAAACGAGAAAAGTAGTTATCGGGCAATGCGCCCGCGAGTGATTTATTGTTTTTTTCAACCGCGTGCAGTGCGGTATCTATTTTTACAGCAATATCGCCTTGCTTAGCGTTGATTTGAATAGTCGACCAGCGTGCGTCTTCTGGGAGGTAAAACACGTTATCCATCGCGTAAAAGTCGACCATGTCGATGTATTCATCACCGTACTCAGCAACGATAGCCTTTTTACGCACTTCAAATTTATCACTAATAAATTTAAGAAAGATTAAGCTTAAAACAATGTGCTTATATTCGGCTGATTCAACACTTCCGCGCAGTTTATTGGCGGCGTCCCAAAGGGATTCTTCAAACCCGACTTGTGTTTTTTTTGCGGCTTTTTTAGTAGCAGGCTTTTTTGATGCAGCGTCCATGTGGTCTCTCTTTGCAAGAATATCAATATAAATTATTGGCTTATCATACCGCAAAGGTCGTGGTTTTTTGAGTGTTAATTAGTAATAAATTGGTATTAAAAAAAGAGATATAAAATAATTTTTAAAAAGGTATGTTTGTTAAAAAACGACTACTGTAAATCAGGCATATATTTACGCCCGATTATACGTGTATTTTACTGTTTTAATTCTAATAATTGAATGAGCTTACGCTTACCTTCGTCATCAAGCTTTTCGATTAAACACGCCAGTGTTGCGCTTTCTTCTGACTCACAAAAAAAATAATTTACGGGAACATTTAGCTCGGTCGCTAGATTTTTGAGTGTTGCAAGATCGGGCATATGACGACCTGTTTCGTAATGGTTCATTCTGCCACTGGCAGAACTTGGGTCCATCCCCATTTTAATACCTAACTCTTTTTGGCTTATTTTCATTCGCTTTCGAGCCTCTTTAAGACGCTCTGTAAAAAAGGATTTAACCTGCACCGTTGCTTCATCTTGGTAACTCTTACATTTAAATGATTGTCTAGTTTTTACATGAGCATGTATACTTAGGAATCCTAAGTTTATGGTGAGTGGTAAAGTTTAGCAATGAGTAAGAAAGCGAATATGAATGTATTTTTACATTTTCTTTTGGTAATCAAACAGATGGATAACTTCACTGTAACAGAAGCTAAAGACGCTTTATTACATGAACAATCTGCGTTTACTGATGCAGTAGAAACCCGAAAGTTTATATACCGTCAATTAACTCGTAATGTTGAAAAAGGACTATTAAAGCGAACCAATAAATTAAACAATGGAGTTAAAGAAGTTATTTACTCAAAAACGGAGTTATTTTTAAATTTAGAAATTGTGCCTAATTCTAGAGGAAGTAGAGCAAAAAAAATTTATACTTCTAACAGTAACTCTACTAACACCACAGCTGAAAATCTTGGAATTACTGAGTACCAAGAAGAGCTTAAAAAAGACTTACTAACATATGAAATTGATTTAAGTACTTTGCTTGAAGAAGCTAAAGAGTACAAACGCCTTAAAGCACGTTACCCCAAACTACATGAACAATTACAACTACACCACAATCAGGCTAAGGAAAAATCGATTAAATTACTTGGCAAAATAAATGCTTTGCAGACTTTACTGGGTAATAAAATAACAGAAAAACAGTCATGTTAAGGGCTTGGCAAACAGCCTGCTTATCGGCAGTTAAAAAACATTACTCTCAAAACCATAAACACTTTTTTTGTTTAGCTACACCTGGGGCTGGTAAAAGCGTGTTGGCGGCAGAAGTTACTGCTTATTTATTTGATACAAAGCAAATAGACTTTGTGATTTGTTTTTCACCCTCTAGTGAGGTTGCAAATGGCATTAGAAAGACGTTTGCTAAACGTTTAAATTGTAATTTTGACGGTGTTATTGGCTCAGTTGGTTGCTCGTATACTTATCAAAACATGCGCTTTTTTAGTGACGACTACTGGAAACTATTAAAGAACAACCGCGTGTTAGTGGTGTTTGATGAAATACACCATTGCGCTGGTTCAAGCATTGAGGATGCTAATGTATGGGGGCAAGGTATTGTTAAAAACATTCAACAGCAAGCTGCTTTCACGTTAGCTTTAACAGGCACACCTTGGCGCTCTGACCTTCTCCCTATTGCATTAGCAACTTATAGCGACCCTGATAATAAAATTCAATGCAATTACACTTACTCGCTGCAACAGGCGGTAAATGATGGCGTTTGCCGTAACCCTAAAATTGTTTTAATTGATAATGAAGAAATTTCGGTAACAACCACGAAACAGGAAACTAAAACCTATAACTCATTAAAGTCTTTGCTAAAAGATCCATCGATTTCCTACCAAGATCTAATTAAGCACGAAGCTGTAATCAATTACATTGTTGCTCAAGGAGTAAGTAAGCTCGCCACTATTAGGCTGCAAAACAGCAATGCAGCAGGGCTAATTGTGGCCTCTTCTGTTGAACATGCAGAGCAAATAGTGACTGTACTAACCAACCTTTTTCATCAATCAGCAACCATAGTTACTTACAAAGAAAGTGATGCTGGCGATAGAATCAGCCATTTTCGCTTTAGCAACACGCAATGGATTGTAAGCGTTGGCATGGTGTCGGAAGGTACTGACATACCAAGGCTACAGGTATGCTGCCATTTAAGCAGAGTTAAAACCGAGCTTTATTTTAGGCAGGTACTTGGCCGTATATTAAGAGTAAACAGTTCCCCCAACCAAGAAGCTTGGCTATTCACCCTAGCCGAAGAAACACTAAGCACTTTTGCAAATAGAATTGACCAAGAGCTACCTGACACTTGTGTACTGATAAGAAATAACGCCATAGCGAATGAATATTTTGGAACAGAGACTCATAAAAAGACAAGCTCCACTAGGCCCGATAGTCAGCCGATTGCTGAAATTGATGATTTATTATTTTCATGGGGATCAAACGAATCAAGTCAGCTGCAAATTGAACCTAAAGAAGCAAGCTATTTACAGGCCTTTGGCGGATTTAGAGAGCGGGTAATAGAGACGTTTTTAGTAAGTTAATTTCAAGTAATTCAATCAGTTCAGAGAGCTTTAATTATTAGGCTTAGGTTTCATCTGGCAGGCCCCTATGAGCGATAACCAGTCATTGAGATTAGCTAAATATAATAGTTAATTGGTTGGTCAAACTGCTCTTTGCTCATATATTCATGGAAATGAGCGGCAAGCGCATATTGTTCTATTTAACTTTACTTTAAAGTGGTAGAAAACTTAGAGATAGTAATACCTTAGGTTATTTGTTAAAACTATATAATGTAGAAAAATGAGCGTTAAGTCTGCAAAAATATGCGCGATGAGCGCACTATTAAATTGTTAACTGAAAAGGAAAGTTAGTGCGAATTTTAAATTACTGGCTGATTAAGCAAGCGCATTTAGTTTGGATAGCTTCAATAATTAATATTGGGTTGGGTATTATCATTCCTGACTTCGACTTTTTTTCTAAAAGTATTAGCCATGTTGCGCTGGAAGCTCCTGTGTTCGCTTTTACTCATCGGGCAGCAGACATCATTATTGGCTTGTCGATGTGTGGATTTGCTTTTGGTATACATCAAACTTCGCAAAGTCGTTTTTCTGCGGCTACATTGTCGGCTTTTTTACTTGGTATAAGTATGATAAGTGCGGGTATTTGGACACTAGAAACTCCACTTCATCTTTTGTACAATTTATCGATTTTTATGATAATTGTGCCAATGGCCTTTGCCTTAGAATTTAAAAATATTGTTAAATCAGGCCTGTTTGAAAGCTTTTCTGTAGGGGTAACTGTATTGCACGTTTTTATGTTTTGGCTTATTTACGCAGGATTTATACCGCAGGAACTTAACGGTTTAATTCAACGCTTATGGGCAGTCCCAACAATGGGTTGGTTTGGTGTTGCAGCTCACATGCTAATTTTGCATCAATTTTCAGTTAACAAGTCAATCCAGCCGACCGCTCACGCGTCGGCTGATTGAGGCGTTAAGTGCACTAAGGGAAAGTATGAAGCTACATGATGTATTTCAAAAACAATCAATTACTAATAAATTTGATTGCAACATAGAATTCGAACAATTGGGTATCGAAAGTGTATTAACAATAGCAGAAAAAGACCCAAATATTCTTTTTGAAATTGGCGCTCAAGCTTGGATGTTATTTGTTGAATCTGGGGCTAAAGTAAATCCACAAAAATTAGCATCTGATTTTGATCAGAGAAATCCTCTAATTTATCAAAAAGTAGAAAAAGTCATTAAACGTAAAGTTATACAAGATTTGTCTTTCTCGTACGCTTTACTTGATGATCCGAAGGTTCATTCACGAGGTTGTATTCAGCTTTTACTTTGTAGAATGTACCCTAACGATTTATTTATTGCGGACGTTGCTTTTTATAATCCTTATAAACCTGTTGTATCTAAAGATAAAAAATATGATTTACACCACTTTAGATCACTTAACCTTTTTGGTATCCATTTGGACCAAATTAAGCAGTATTGTCGTGCAAACAAAATTTCAAGAATCACATTAACCACTTCATCAAATGAGCAAATCCCTTACTTTGAATCGCATGGCTTTAAAATTGAGAATAATACATTTGCTAAGTCTGCTTTTGAACATGGGTGGAGTGTACCAATGTATTTAACGTGCACTTAACAAGTGCCTAAACCAAAGGACGCAAAACAGCAGGCTTGCGCTCCTTCGTCGCTAATTTTAGCCTGCTATTTCGCGCCGGTTAGGCAAGCGTTACCACTGTCTGCAATTGGCACATATGCGACTGTCAGGCTTAATAAAATCACCACTACACTGGTACTTGAAGTTAAGACTTTCCCGTTTGAATCTCCTTAATCAACCTTAGGCTAGTACAGCTTACTTTACTATTGTAAACGTTCGGCCTGTAAGCATATCTTCTGGATCTAATGCATTTGGGTTGTATGATGAGCTTTTAATTACCTCATAAATAACAATATCTTTAGCATCTTGTTCAAAAGGGTTTTTTAACTTTTGTTTTTCTTTATCATTAAAAAAATCAAACTTGTCATAAGCTGCAATAAAATGTTTATTTTCAAGATACTCGTTACAACTCAATGCTAATTTTAAAGCCTCCAACAGTAGATGTTTAAGAGCTCGATTCTCACCTCGACATGCAGCAAACAACGCTATTGTGGTATTTTTACTTTCAAGCTTAGGAGGCTCATCAAATGGCATTTTCTTAGCTAGCCCCATTAAATATTGACGAAAGTACTTCTTGCTGTCATTTTTTAAGCTAAAGTATTCAAGTTTTCTTTTTCTAACTAAGCGAGAAGCCCATTGTGGTTCTTCAGCTATTGTTGCAGCCCAAGGCATACCAACCAGTACTATTGGCACTTTGGCTTCTTCACTAATAAACTTTAACCCATTTGCGATTTGTTGCCGCTCTTGTATGCTTTTAAACTCTATTAACTCCTGAAACTCATTAATGATGAGTAACTCAACTTGAGCTTTAATTAAGCTTTCTACAAGCTTTTTAGTAAGATCTGTTTTGTAGCCTCGCTTTTGAATTTGACTACTTCCAAATAGCTCCAGATCTGCCAGCATTTGAATTAAAGTAGCATCTAAGCCTTTTCCCCTAGATATACGACTTATTAAGACTGGCATAGTATTTCGGCTATAATCCTGTGTAGCTAGAACTCTTTTTTTGTAGTGATTAATGGTATGGCTTTTTCCTACGCCTGTATCACCAATTAATAGCATACACTGCTGGTCTGACTGAAATATACGGTTTAATCTCAGCTCATCAAAGTCATTAAAAATTGTTTTGATTTGAGTGTGCATAACAATGCAATCGCTAAAGTTGCGCAACTGTTCGATCTGTAATTCTGTTAAGGCATTCATTCAAATGCCTCTAAGTCATCATCCCAATCATCAAAAATATCGTTGCTTATATTTTTTTGCACAGGGGCTGCACTTTTTTCAGAAACCTTAATAGTGCCCGTTCCTGTGTTGCTTACATCAGCTATTTGAGCTTGCTTTTTGACAGTTGTAATTTTTGCTTTAGTTTTTGATTCAATGAAAGCTTCTTGCTCTTGTTTTACTCGCTCATGAATAGCCATGCGTGCTTTAGCTAAGCCCAAACTATCTTTAGACTCCCGTATGATTTCCCTGTTAATTTTTTTTATTATTTTATGTTCATAGATACTTAACCCGTCCGTATAACCGGTAGGGTCTGTACACGGTACTTCTAGGTAGCTTTCCAGCTCTTCTAAGTAAACATAAATTTTTGAAATATCATCAGGATCAACTTTAATAAGTTTTTTTATAGTTTCTTTTGTTTGTGGATAATGTTTACGGTAATCAGCCAAAGCTGTTGAGTCATACATTAACTCTTGATATTTAATACCATTTCTCGTTAACGTTCTTGAGTCTGAGATGCGCATTAACATATCAAAGCGCGCTTCATCTTCTTCACTCATAGTTAAAGGGGGATATGCATCAAATCCTTGTTGCCAACGTTTAATTGGGATTCGAGTTTCACGTGAATTACTATCTTGATGATATACATCCACGATCCAGCGGTGAAATTCTTCAACAAAAGTTGAGAAGCGCATAATTGCATCTTTCTCAGGTTTATATTCTTCTTTTTCTAAAATATTTGAAAATGTCTTTCCTGGTAATTCAGGTAAAAAACACTCATTAATCACCCCAAAAAAACGCTCTATAAAGGGTTTTAACCAAGGCTTGCGTACAGGGTTATATTGGATATTTACTCCTGCTGACTGACAAGCATGCTCTAGGTTTTTAGACCAAAACTCAGCACCATTATCTACAACTAAATTTTCAAATTTACCAAAGCAAGGCCAATCATTTTGTAGTTCTATATTCAGAGCATCAAGAGACTTTGGTTTAATCGCATGAGTAATAGCCTTAGCCGCAGATACGTACGAAGGAGATTTATAGCTAAGATGAAAACCAAGAACACAGCCACTAAATACATCAATAAGTAATGTTAGGTAAGGTCTTCCTATAGGGATAAGTAACTCATCATCAAGTAGGATTAAATCAAGTGGTGTATGATCAATCTCTACACGCTCTAATATTCTTGTAGGGGGTACGTGCGCAGCGCAGTAAGCAAACCATTGATCTGCTTTAAATTTACCATGCCTTGCGACCGCTACTGCATATGGGGGTATTGCTTTGATTCTTTTATTAAAGGCATTGTAGGATATTATTGGAATCTTGCCTTCAACAATACTCTCATTTTCAATAACAATAAGGTCTTTATAGTACTGATATGCAGTTGCTACAGTAGGTCTTTTAGCATCTAAAAATCGTTCTAATGCTTTATCAAAAAACTTATCATCCCCTTCTATACGGCTGGTTCTGTTTCCCATTTTATGGTTTTTATCAGCAAGGGAGGCAATATCACCGTTGCTTTCGATGTATTTTTTACGCCAACGAGCAACAGTCCGCCAATTTGGCCGAACTTCGTCACTCCCTTTAAAAAGCTCATCTAAAATAGGATCTAAATTTCGTTGGGTCCACCCACGTGAAAGTTTTTTATCTATAGAACTAATTAGCTTATACCTTTGTAGCGCTTGGTTTTTAAAGGTATCTGGAAAGGTATCCAAATCACGCTTGATTAAGTTGGCATCATCTAATTTGACATATTGTTTGGGTGTTTGTGGCTTTAATGGAATTAGTGACCCATCAAACTCATTAAAAAAGTCAGTCATAGTCTAGCCCATAAAGTTGGATTATTAGTTAAATTATCATGCCCTAGGTCAGCTTCTATCAACCCTTTATGCATTAGCCCAAAGACGAAGGAGCGTGTTTCACCAATAGGTAAACCAACCTGAGAGCTTATATCATTTAGCTTAATTGCCCCTGACTTATGAATGAAACTGAGCAACTCATTTTGAATACTACTTATACCGTAAACACCTGAATATCGGTGTAATAATTTTAAGTTGTTTAATATTGGGTTTACCCTAATTTGTCTATCAGTCACTAAAACAAGGTCTATTCCCATTTTTAATGATGCAGCCCTTTTGGCAGCAAACTTTGCTCTAAATAATGGAGAAGTGATTTTTGAGTAGGGTTTATATTCGTGGTATTTTTGAGTTTTATCTGTATATGAAATAAGTGTATCTGGTGTGTAAGGCAAGGTTTTACCCATAAACTCATATTTAAAGCCTTCAGGCTGACTTCCAAAGCTCTCTATCAAGTCGTTATATTCATGATGAAAACATACATCAAACTCTAATGTACTTTCACACATAATTACATTACTAACTTTAGTGCTAGCAAATTTGAATACATTTTTATTCGGAGAAGGCTTTCTTAAGTTACGTATATACATGAGTAAAATAACCATTTTCATTAATTTAGTACACATACTATACAAATAAAAACAACTATGTCACTCTATGGCTTAATAAAATTACAATAAATTGATTATACTCAATTTAATTTTTAAACTTTATTTTTAAAGAAGGTTTTATGTCAAAGTATGATTGTATTATGTCAAAGTATGGTTGTATTATGCCAAGCTATGGTTGCAGCGACAAAGTTCTAGGGATATAACGCCGATTTGTTTTGATGCTTAAACCATTGCCGCTTTTACATAGACATCAAAACGGTTCTTTTTGGTTTTGATCTGCATACTTGGGGTTTTTTCGTTTAAGAATGGGGCGTAATCGGGGCGCTTTACAACGACACGCTTACTGGCAAGTGGATAGGCAAAATCAAGTAGGTCGTCAGCGTCGTTGTCTGCACCAACAAGCTCTTGGAATACGCGCATTTCTTTTTTAACTAATGCTGATTTTTCGCGATGCGGGAACATGGGATCTAAATAAACAACATCAGGCATGCTTTCGCATTGAGAGAGCAAAGTATGGCTTGAGCCAAATATTAGGCTCATGTTTTCTTTCATCCACAAACCAATTTCAATATCGCTATAGGCTCGCTTTAAACCATCGTATAAAAGTGCAGCTACAACCGGGTGACGTTCATGTAATATAACTTTGCACCCTAGCGAGGCAAGTACAAAACCATCTCGCCCTAAGCCTGCGGTAGCATCAAGTACAACAGGTGTTGCACCTTTGTTTAAGCCAACCGCTTTAGCTATAGCTTGCCCTTTACCACCGCCAAACTTACGCCTATGGGCGGCAGCACCGGTTACAAAATCAACATTAATTGCGCCTAGTTTAGGCTCGTCGGTTTTAAATAGGCTTAACCCTTTATCGTCGTAATGTAAGCTAAAGCCACTGCAATTTTGCGCCCATTGGGCTAAACCAAAGCGTGTTTCTAATTCATTTAAATAAGGGCGTAACTCTTTAAAAGCACACTGAATAACCACAATAAACTCCGACGATAAAATACGCCTGTAGTATATCAACCGCTTTACTTTAAAGCACTAAAATAGCTCTATATCACTATGATGATTCGTATTGACCTTTGCGGCTTCCGCTTTAGTACGTAAATTGGATATAAGTTCATTGCGGCTTTCGGCAACTTGTTTAAGCTGATATTTGATAAAGGCTAAATCACTATTAGCCGATACAAATAACTGCATTGTTTGATCCAATTGAGATATATATAAAGTGAGATCCGCAGGATTTGCTTGTGTTTGTTGTAGCTTAATAGCGCAGTCAAGTTCATGTAGCTGCTCTATAAACTCTTTAGTACTTTTGTTTTGCTCTACATTTTGAGTAGTTAACTGCTTAACAATATCTTGAAGGGCTGTACTTATTTGAGCTGCCTGCTCATAACTGCTTTCGCTTCTTTCCATGGTAACAACCTTCTCGTTGGTTACTTCTAATATATGCGGGAACAGATCTTTGTAGCGCCCATACAAAGCATCGTTATCAACTGGCATATTTTTTATCAAAAGGGACACTTTGGGGTAATTAATAATAGTGCTGCTACCAATATCAACAAATCGTTGAGCATTTCGATGTTGCTCAAGCAGCTCTTGCTCTAACGGGCAAACACCACTTTGCTGGCTGTAAAAAATACCTTTTCCTTGATACCAAAACACCACCACAACATCTAAATTTAAAGGAGCAAAAAAGGTAAAAAAGTATTCACTCAACGATTGAAAGTTATTAGCGTGATAACTTTGTCCAACGTAGCGCATTATACGCCCCATATCGCCTGACTCTGTCATTGCCATTTCAGCTGTTTTATTCGCTTTTACTATATCCAATTTTAGTTTTGCGCATTTTTGCCTATATTCGTAAAGTACCTTTATTCGCGCTATTAACTCTTCTGCATTAAAAGGTTTTGTAATGTAATCAGATGCGCCGACGCTATAACCTTTTACCCGATCGCTTAGCTCTATTTTAGATGAGAGAAACATAACGGGAATATCCTGAGTATTTTGACTTTGCTTTATTGTTTTACATACGTCATAACCTGACATACCTGGCATTTCAATATCTAGTAAAATAATATCTGGGTTGTATTTATTGGTTAGCCTTAATCCTTCATCGCCATCTTTTGCATGAATTATTTTACAAAACCCTGCTAAAGACTCTTCAATTATATGATGAACGTACTTGTCGTCATCAATTGCCAATACCAACTTTGCCATGCCTTAGTCCATTTTATTAGGTGTGCTAAAAGCATAGTACGGTAGGATGAAATTACTAAAAATTATTAGATAATAATTTTAAAATAATAAAAAAGCGCCATATAGGCGCTTTAATTTGGTTTGTGCTAAATATTAATTTTTAAACAGCAATACCGCTATGGCGTAGTAACGCGTCGACATTTGGCTCACGACCACGGAACTTTTTAAATAATTCCATTGGCTCTTCGCTACCGCCTTTTTCTAAAATATTTTGCATGAAGGCTTGCCCTGTTTCAGCGTTAAAAATACCTTCTTCTTCAAATTTAGAAAATGCATCAGCAGAAAGTACTTCAGCCCATTTATACGAGTAGTAACCTGCACTATAACCACCGGCAAAAATATGGCTAAAACCATTTTGAAAACGGTTAAACTCAGGCGGTTTAACGATTGATGTGCGGCTACGTACATCGTTTAGTACTGCTTGAATTTGGCATTGCTCACCCACTTTGTAATCGTTATGGATTTTAAAATCAAATAACGAAAACTCAATTTGACGTAGCATTTGTACGCCTGAGTTATAGTTTTTAGCAGCAAGTAACTTATCAAGTAACTCTTTAGGTAACGGCTCACCCGTTTCATAATGACCTGAAATAAAGCTCAGGGCTTCTTCGTCATAACACCAATTTTCTAAAAACTGACTAGGAAGCTCTACCGCATCCCACGCTACACCATTAATGCCAGCCACTGGCGCGGCATCAACTTGTGTAAGCATGTGGTGAATACCATGACCAAACTCATGAAATAAAGTAGTTACTTCGTCATGAGTAAACAGCGCCGGTTTATCGCCAACCGCCTTATTAAAGTTACACACTAAATAAGCCACTGGAGTTTGTAGTTCGCCGTTAGCGCGTACTTTACGACCCATACAGTCGTCCATCCACGCGCCGCCACGTTTGTGGTCGCGTGCATATAAATCGAGATAAAAACGTCCGCGTAGAGTATTGCTACTATCTACAATTTCAAAAAAACGTACATCTTTGTGATAAGTATCAAAGTCAGTAACTTCTTTTACGCTAATACTAAATAAGCGATTAACGGTTTCGAATAAGCCGCTAAGCACTTTATTTGCTGGGAAGTAAGGACGTAGTACTTCGTCTGAAATTGCATACTTTTCTTGCTTAAGCTTTTCGCTGTAGTAACCAAAATCCCATGCTTCTAATTCAGAAATACCGTGTTTTTGCTCAGCATACGCTTTTAGCTCGGCCACTTCTTGCTCTGCTTGTGGTTTTGATTTAGCTGCTAGGTCTTCTAAAAATGAGAATACTTGTTCTGGTGTTTCGGCCATTTTAGTCGCGAGTGACTTTTCAGCGTAGCTGTTAAACCCTAGTAACTGTGCAAGTTCATGACGAAGCGCAAGCTCCTCACTCATAATGTCAGAGTTATCAAACTCACCGGCGTTAGGGCCTTGATCTGATGCGCGCGTAGAAAACGCGGTGTAAGTTTCTTTGCGTAATTCGCGGTTATCTGCGTAAGCCATTATTGGTAAATATGATGGAAAATCGAGTGTAAATAACCAACCCTCTAATTCTTTACTTTTTGCTGTATCAGCTGCAAGTGCAAGAGCCGATTCTGGCAAGCCTGCTAAATCACTCTCATCAGTAATATGCTTGTGCCAAGCAAGTGTGGCATCCATTACGTTGTTACCAAATTTTGAGGCAAGTTCTGATAAACGCGCGCTAATTTCGCCGTAGCGTTTTTGCTGCTCTGCCGCCAGAGCAATACCCGATAATTTAAAATCGCGTAGCGCATTAGTAATTGTTTTTTGTTGTGCTGTAGTCAGCGTTTTAAATTCGTCACTGTTATAAAGCGTATTATACGCGTTGTATAAACCTTGGTGCTGACCTACAAATGTTGAATATTCAGATATTAACGGTAAGCACTGCTCGTAAGCTTCACGTAATTCGTCGTTATTCATTACTGAATTTAAATGCGATACAGGGGAGAACATGCGCGATAATTTATCGTCGGCTTCTTCAAGGGGTAATACTAAGTCATCCCACGTATACGAGCCTTTAGCTAGCACGTCATCAATGGCTTTACGACAAAGCTCAATACCGTCTTTTAGTGCTGGTACTACGTACTCAGGCTTTATTTTTGAAAATGGTGGTAAGCCTTCAAGGCCAATTAGTGGGTTGCTCATAAATACTCTCTTTGCGTTAATGCATTACGTTTTAAATTGGGTCTAAAAGTAAAAAAACAACTCAGCCGCTTTTAAGTTGTTTAATTTTAATATGGTTGCTCCAGAGCAAAACACAAATAACCCATTAATGAGTCGGCCACCTTATAACGTTCTAACACCATATCAACTAAATTATTACTGCATACTTGTTTTTTAGTAAGTGGGCTCATGGCTATAAAGTCTTTTCGTTTGAGCTCATCTATTAAGGGATGCTCTTTTTCAAAACCTCTTGGTGGGCGTTTTAGCGACTCTCCTGACATTTCAAAAATAGATTTAAATTGCTCATCATAAATTGCTTTTTTATAGCTATTTGGGTTTTCATCTATGCAGGTTCTAATTGCATTAAGCGCCTTTGATTCTGGTCGCCAAATACCAGCACCTACAAAACATTCGTCATTTGCTAAGTGAAAGTAAAAACCAGGGGCGTGTACGTCTTTTCCCATAAAATGGCGAAATTGAATTCCTACATTAATTTTATATGGGGTTTTATCTTTACTAAAACGCGCGTCTTTATGGATTCTCATTAAACTACCGCCCACTTTTTTATCTGATGCGACAAAATGGCTAGAAACCTCAGCAAGTGGTGCTTGCATTTGCCTAATGAAATCTAAAGCGGGCTCTCTTACGTATTCCTCATACTGTGATTTATGGTCGTTAAACCAGTCTCTATTATTGTTTTTATCAAGCTGAGCAAGAAATTCGAATGTTTTTTTACTAAACATAGGTCACCTAAACACTCTTTATTTTTAAAACTTAATGTTATGCTAATGCGCATAAAACTCAACGCCTAAGGACATAAAATGACACAACACTTTGATTATATTGCAATCGGTGGTGGCAGTGGTGGTATTGCCTCTGCAAATAGAGCGGCAATGCGTGGCGCTAAAGTAGCACTTATAGAAGCAAAACACATGGGCGGCACGTGTGTAAACGTGGGCTGTGTACCTAAAAAAGTAATGTGGCACGGTGCTCAGGTTGCTGAAGCAATTAATTTATATGCCCCAGATTACGGCTTTAATGTTGAAGTAAAAGGCTTTGATTGGAGCAAACTAGTAGAAAGCCGTGAAGCCTACATTGGCCGAATTCATAAAGGTTATGACAGTGGCCTTGCTAGCAATGGCGTTACTGTAATTAAAGGCTTTGCTAAATTTGTAGATAATAAAACAGTTGAAGTAAACGGCGAGCACTACACAGCCGATCATATATTAATTGCAGTAGGCGGCCGCCCAAGCATTCCGCATATTGAAGGCGCTGAACACGGTATCGATTCAAATGGCTTCTTTGAGCTAAAAGAGCAACCTAAGCGCGTTGCAGTTATTGGCGCAGGCTACATAGCCGTTGAGCTTGCTGGTGTATTACATGGTTTAGGTACTGAAACACATTTATTTGTACGTAAGCATGCCCCACTTCGTAGTTTTGACCCATATATTGTAGATACGCTTGTTGAAGTAATGGCTGCCGAAGGCCCTACTTTACATACTCACTCTGTACCAAATAAATTGGTTAAAGAAGATGATGGCTCTGTAACACTGCATTTAGATAACGGCAAAACTCATAATGTTGACCAAGTAATTTGGGCCATTGGCCGCCAGCCAACAACAGACGCAATTAATGTCGCTGCTGCCGGCGTAGAAGTTAACAGCGATGGTTTTGTAAAAGTTGATGAGTATCAAAATACCACAGCTAAAAATGTATACGCGGTTGGCGATATCATCGAAAATGGTATTGAACTTACACCGGTAGCAGTAAAAGCAGGGCGTACTTTATCTGAGCGTTTATTTAATAAAGAACTACCTGATGATTTAAAAATGGATTACAGCTTAGTTCCTACTGTTGTATTTAGTCATCCACCTATTGGTACTATTGGTTTAACTGAGCAAGAAGCTATTTCTCAGTACGGCGAAGAAAACGTTAAAATTTATCAATCTGGTTTTACGGCTATGTACACAGCGGTAACTAAACATCGCCAGCCTTGTAAAATGAAACTTGTATGTGCCGGCCCTGACGAAAAAGTAGTTGGCCTACATGGTATTGGTTTTGCGGTTGATGAAATGATTCAAGGTTTTGCCGTTGCCATGAAAATGGGCGCTACTAAAGCTGATTTTGATGCCGTTGTTGCGATTCATCCGACAGGCTCGGAAGAATTTGTAACGATGCGCTAAGCTCTAAGCTCTAAGCGCTCAATTATAAAAAGCCCTTACTAAGTAATTAGTAAGGGCTTTTTAATGCTTGTTATATTTTGCACAACAAACCACTTAAAACGTCACATTAAAAACATCCATTCAACATTAAATAAATATCTAAGCCATTATTTTAACAGCAAAAATTTTAGACCGATAAAAATATTAAAAGTTTAAATTTTGTTTTGGCTTTAAGGCATTTTTACAATTAGAATCTCGCGCATTTATAGTTTCTCTTGGTTATTTATGTTTTTACTGCGATCTTTTATTTATTTATTATGCCTAGCGGGTGTTGCTCATTTAATTCAACTTGAAGGGTTTGAATTAAAACAGTATGCACTTTACAGTGAAGAAACTCTTACCGAACATATGCAAGATGTTTTAACTTTTTTAAGTTGTATTTTATTTTTTTATGCTTCGCGAATTAACTTTCAACTCAAAATACCAGCTGTATTACTAGCTGCGTTATCGGCAATGATGTTTGTGAGAGAGTTTGATACCTACCTCGACTTATACTTTTTTGATGGCGCTTGGCAAAGTATCGTCTATTCAATTTTAGCTGGCGTGTTTGTTTATTTAATAACAAACAAAGGAAGTATTTTTAACGCTTTAAAAGCCTATAGCTTCACTCCTAGTTATGGAATTTGCTTATCAGGCATGGTTACTTTACTCGCATTTTCGCGAATGATGGGCAAAGGCGCATTTTGGCATTCAGTAATGGGTGATGACTATGTACGTGCGGTAAAAAACATTGTTGAAGAAGGTATAGAAACGCTTGGCTATACTTTGATTTTTATTTCAGCCATTGAGCTTGTACTCATATGCCGAAAAAGAATGGCTAAAAATCACAAACATTGCACTGATGAAGTAACTCAATAGCGTTTCTCCATTTTTATTGGTTACTTTTTTTGCACTAAATTTGCTAATTGGTTTAATAAATCAATATACTGAGCCTGTTTTTATCAACTCGCGTTTAATTGGATATTATGACTAAAGATATATTGCTGCATCCGTTTCTTCTTTCAATTGTAATGATCACAATTGCATTTGTACTAAAAGTACTTGTTGATAAGCTGGCTAAAAATCGCGCAGAAAAAAAAGAAAAAGATATTCGTTACATCGCACACAATATTAAGCATTTTATTAATTTTGTAATGATGATATCGCTGCTATTTGTGTGGTCTACCGAAATTCAAAACTTTGCACTTTCTATTGCTGCTTTTGCTGTAGCGATTGTGCTTGCAACGCGTGAGTTTATTCAGTGTGTAATAGGCTTTTTTTACCTAGTAACAACTCGCCCGTTTAGAGTCGGTGATTGGATACAAGTTGGTGATTACTTTGGTGAAGTAGCTGAAACGGATTGGATAAAAACAACCATGCATGAAATTGATATACATACTTATCAATTTTCGAGAAAGACCATATACATACCAAATAATAAGCTGATTACCAGCTCTATTAAAAACTTAAACTTTGTAAAACGCTTTGTTACACATCATTTTATTATTGTCCGAAGAGAAAGCTTTAATCCGTACCCTATTCACGACACATTAACTGAGCAAGCTAAGCTGTATTGCGAAGAGTTTCAAGAAGTAGCAAGCCGTTATAATTCGATGATTGAGCGTAAACTTGATGCAAAAATATCTGGCCCAGAACCAGTAATTCACTTTGGTACAACCGATTTAGGTGAATTTAAAGCAAGCTTTACCTTGTTTTGCCCGACAGAAAAGGCGCTTGAGATAGAGCACAAATTAACAGAGTGCTTTTTTGCGTTATGGTACAAAGAGGCTGAAAAAAATAAAGAGGATGAAGGAGAGGCATAAACCCCGCCTTCATTAAAACAAAAAGCGCGAACTTACTTCGCGCTCATATTGTTTATGCTGTACCGCCCACTGTTAACTGATCTATTTTTAAGCTTGGTTGGCCTACGCCTACGGGTACGCTTTGACCATCTTTACCACAAACACCAACACCTTTATCAAGCGCTAAGTCGTTACCAACCATAGATATTTGCTGCATTACTTCTGGGCCGTTACCAATAAGCGTTGCGCCTTTAATTGGTTGGGTAATTTTACCATTTTCGATTAAATACGCTTCTGATGCGCTAAATACGAACTTACCAGACGTTATATCAACTTGTCCGCCGCCAAAGTTAGGCGCGAATACCCCTTTTTTAACTGAGCTTATAATATCGGCTTGGCTGTGCTCACCACCTAACATGTAGGTGTTAGTCATGCGAGGCATTGGTAAATGTGCATACGACTCACGACGAGCGTTACCGGTAGGGCTTACACCCATTAAACGCGCGTTTAGCTTATCTTGCATATAGCCTTTTAAAATACCGTTTTCGATGAGTACGTTGTAAGCGGCTGGTGTGCCCTCGTCATCTACATTAAGTGAGCCACGGCGATCGGCCATGGTGCCATCATCAACAACTGTACACAGCTCAGATGCTACTTTTTGGCCCACTTTACCACTAAACGCAGACGCGCCTTTGCGATTAAAGTCGCCTTCAAGTCCGTGCCCTACCGCTTCGTGTAAAAGCACGCCAGGCCAACCATTACCAAGTACAACTTCCATCGTGCCTGCAGGTGCATCAATAGCCTCAAGATTTACTTTAGCTTGGCGTACTGCTTCTTCGGCAAACTCCATCCAACGCGGTTTACCGTCAACAATTTCTTTAAAGTAACCATAATCTAAACGTGCACCACCACCTGCTCCACCGCGTTCACGGCGACCATTTTTTTCAAGCAGTACTGAGCAGTTTAAACGAATAAGCGGGCGAATATCGGTGGCAAACGTACCATCACTTGCTGCGATTAATACTTCTTCGTATACCGCTGACATTGAACTAATTACTTGCTCTGCATCGGGTGCTAGCTCACGAATATAGTTTTCAAGTTCGCGTAATAAGCTCACCTTGTCGGTATCGCTCATACTCGAAATTGGCTGGTGCGGTGCAAACTGCTCTTTAGCTTTAACATCACTAAATACTTTAATCGCTCTATCTTCGCCGGCATCTGCAATACTACGAGCCGCTGTAGCCGCTTTATTAAGTGCTTCAAGATTTATTGCATCAGAGTAAGAAAAACCTGTTTTTTCGCCGCTTACAGCACGTACACCAACGCCACGTTCAACGTTATAAGAGCCTTCTTTAACTAAGCCGTCTTCAAGCACCCATGATTCGTGGTGGCTAGATTGAAAATATAAATCGGCGTAATCCACTTTATGCTGATGTATGTAAGCG
Source organism: Pseudoalteromonas sp. RB2-MNA-CIBAN-0110 (assembly GCF_040309305.1). Lineage (NCBI taxonomy): Bacteria > Pseudomonadati > Pseudomonadota > Gammaproteobacteria > Alteromonadales > Pseudoalteromonadaceae > Pseudoalteromonas > Pseudoalteromonas sp. RB2-MNA-CIBAN-0110. The sequence continues at coordinate 100,088 of NZ_JBEOOQ010000004.1, forward strand.
AGCGTTTTTTCGAGCTCTTCTCTATTTAGCTGGCTGTCGTGTAGTAAATGCTGTTCAACCGAATTCATAATAAATGCTCTCTAAATCGTTGATGAGACTGCACGGGCATATCTCGTCTAATTTTTTGTAACTGGTCTAAATCTGCGTTGCAGCTTATAAAACCGGTGCCTGTTGGCAATTCACTCAGGATACTTCCCCAAGGCGAAATAATAATACTGTGGCCATATGTTTGTCGGCCATTTTCATGTGTACCGTACTGAGCTGCTGCAACTACATAACATTGTGTTTCTATTGCGCGAGCTGCTAATAATGGCTGCCAATGCGCTTGTCCTGTGACGACTGTAAATGCACTTGGTACTAAAATAATATCGGCGCCTTGGCGTACTAGTTCGTTGAATAAGCCACTAAAGCGCAGATCATAACATACTGTTAAGCCTATTTTACCAAAGGGAGAATCAACAACAACCACATCGCTACCTGCTTGGGTAAAATCTGACTCTCGGTAGCTACCGGTTTTGTCATCTACGTTTACATCAAATAAATGTATTTTGTTATACGTTGCAACCAGCTCGCCTTGATTATTATATAAGTGCGATGCTGCATAATATTTATGTTCGTTAAATGGCTCAGGCATTGTCCCTGCATTTAACCAAATATTATGGTGTTGGCACAATTCACTAAGTTGTAGTTTGTATCGCTCAACTTGCTTAGCAACACGTAACGTATCGTTACCACTTTTACTAAACACTAAAAAAGCCTCAGGCAAACAAACAAGTAATGGTCTTGTTGCGGGGAGTGTTTTAAGTGCACGCTTTAAGCTTGCTATGTTGTCATCAGGGTTTAGCCCTGAACACATTTGCAGGGCAACTATTGTGGGAGTGCTTAGTATTTCAGTTTTGTTCATTGCGTTACTGTTACTTGTGCATCTTTAAGTTTTAAATCGACTGATGCTTGTGGCTGATTTTGCGCAGCTTGAGGAAGCGTAACTTCACGACTTTTTCTGTCGAGTTCTTGAACAATAGGATCGTTCATTTTACCCGTTACTTTAAAGTTGATCTCTGAGATGACGCGCGCAGAATGAATAACTTTATCAATTGCTAAGGCAGCAAGCCCTGTTACTGGGTTTACCATCCATGCAACTATAACCGGAATACTCGAGGTTACCTGCGGCGCAACAGCAAGGTCATAATCTATATCAAGCGTGTTTAAATTTGCATAACCTTTAATGGTTAAATCGGCAGGTACGCCGTCCATTTTGGTATCTTTAGTGTAAGCAATACCGTTTTCTAACTGCATAGTGCCTTGCATGCTGTTATAAAAAAAGCCCTTTGAAAATACATCTCTAAAATCAAGTTTCAGCTTGCGTACTAATGAATCAAGGCTCAGTAACGAAAATACGCGTGCCCCGCCATCGCTAACTTCAGTTAAGTGACCTTCTCCTAAATCCCAAGCTATCTCGCCACTTAAACTTTTCACATCAAAATCATAAGGTGCTGCTTGCCAAGTAAGATCATAATTTAGATCGGCTTTTGAATCTTTAATGGCGGAGGTTATATCAAACTCACCAAACAGTGCGCCTATGTCATCACTTTTAAGCTCGCCACTTAGCGTTGTTAATCCATTTTGCCACTGCCCTTTAGTGCGTAGTACATGATCGCCTTTATCGACTACAAGTTCTGATATTGATAAACGCTCTCCATCTCCTAATAATGACGCACTCACTTTATCAAGTTGGTAGCGGTCAATTTTGCAATCACTACATTCAAACTCAATAGCAGGTATTTTAGTAAGCCAGCTCAAGTCTTTCTCAGGAAGTACATCTGTTATTTCAAGTGCTTGCTCATTGTGCGGTGCAAAATTAAGCCTTAAGTAATCGGCATCAATTCGTATGGGCTGGCTAGGCTGTGATGTAGGAATAAAAACCCCAGCTCTAAGTTCTTTAGCATTTAGCTTTAGATATAGATCGTCTTTTGATGGTGCTAAACGCATTTCAAAATCATTAAAAATGATGTTACTCGCATCAAGTAAACCTATATTTGCGACCACCTCATTAAGCGGTGGCATAATCCCTTTTGATTCTTGATCTGGGTTTGCTTTACCAGCTTTAATTATTTGATCAATCAGATCAAACCAAGGCACTAATTCACTCTGTTCTAGATTTATATTTACGCTTAAATCTTTTTGGTTTAATCCTAAATCTTGTTTTCCGAGCACAAAATGGACATTGCTAAACTGTGATTTACCATTTTCTAAAATAGCATTAAAGTAAAACTGTTGATTAGCGTTTGCTGTAATGAGATTAGAAATGTCATCACCTTGTACTATTGCATCAAGCGCCCACACTTGTTCACTATTTTTATTATAAGGTGCAGGTAGATTACTTGTTAAACCAAGTAGCTCCGAAGTAACTTGGGCGCGGTAATTAAAACCTTGTTCTTCAAAATTAAGTACTAAGCCAATATCAACATCACTTTGCCCGCTTAAATAATTTTTTAATATACCTTGTCCACTATCTATTAGTGTATCGGCGTCAATTTTGGCGTTTATATCTATGTTTGCTTGGTAATTTTTTGCATCACTTTTACTGCTGTAATTAATAGTTAGCGGCATGCCCAACCATTTCGCAGTCGCATTTTTAAGTGTGATATTGTCGTTTTTAAAATTAAGCTCGCCAGTTAGATTTTTAAACTCAATTCCTGGCGTTGCTATAAATACTGGCAAGTCATTTAAATTAACCTTGCCGCTAACACTGGCCCCGCCTTTAAACTTTGAGCCTACTAAAAGCTCAATACTGGCATCGGCTTCGCCTTTGCCCTGCACAACTTTAAAAATTTCAGCAAGAGGTTTGGCAATAGGTGTCGCTACAAAAAAGTCATGTAACTTTTCCATTTGTGCTTTTTTATCAATTTGCACAATAAGTTCATCAGCATGCATTAAATCTGCAATGCTTACCTGTACACTATTACCAATATCTAAATTAACCAACTTACCTTGCTGGCTATATATGTCCATACGCTCATTATCAAAATGTAGCTGTACGTCGGCATTGGTGACCATAGGCCAATCAGGATCAAACTCATAGGTTGCGTTGTCTATTTGCGCTAATACACCAAACTGGCCACTGCCATCGGTGAATGGAAAACCAGATAAAGGTCCTGCAAATAAGACTTGTGCTTTAGATATTTCTCCGCCTTTAATTGCGCCATTTAAATAGCTAACGAGCTCAGGGCTCATCGCTTTTAATGGGAAGTAATGACCTGCAATTTTGGCATCTGGGGCGAACGCTTCAGCATAAAGATCTAATCGAGGATCATCTGTTAGACTAATTTGTAATTCTGCAGCAAGAGTAACTTCATCATTATCAAACCATATATTGTCACTACTTATATGCCAGCCATCATCTCGCTTAGCTAAATCTAGCTCTACATTTAGCTGATTATAATTTATGTCGTTGCTAAAGCTTTCACCTGTAACTAATGTGCCATTTTCACCAAATAAATTTATTCGACCACTACTTTGATTAAGTAAACCATTTACTCTAAGTCCTTGTGCTGCAGGTACCGACCTTAATTCTTGCCAACCAATATTGTCAGCCTCAAACCATAATTGCCATTGCTGTGCATTAGAGAAATTTAAATAAGCTTGATCTATTTGCCCGCTAGGTTGGCGCTCTAAAAATGGTTCAAGTGCATTAAAATTACTTAGCCCTGCTAGGTTACTCAGTAATTCAAAATCAACTTGATGGAGCCACACTTCATTTTTTGGCCCTAGTTGAGCTTCAAACTCTAAACTTGGCCATGCTTTATCGTTACTATTAAATGTTAAACCGGTGCTTTTTAAGTGCCAGCTATTTTGCTCGGGATATAGATGGAATCCACCTTCACTCAAGCTAACTTGTTGGCTTTGCTCTTCTCGCTGCCAACGCACAAAGCTTGGTAGCCACTGCATTTTTATATCGCTTACAAAACCTTTATCTAGTTTTAGCCACGCTTGTAAATTAATATCGCTATGCAGTTGTTGCTTTTGCGTATTTATATATTGCGCTAACCAGTTAGATACATCGACTTTGTTAGCCTGCACATAAATGTCGCCCGCAACTTGCTCTAGGGTATCGCCAGTAAGTGCTATGCGCGCATCAAAATCACCGACCGAAATACCCGGCAGTGCTAAGCTCCCACTACCAAGATGCTGCTCATCTTCATTTTGCCAAACAATATTTTTGAGGAGTAATTTACGTTCTTTACCGTCTTCTAGAACAAAGTTAATACTGGAATTTTCTATTGCAAAATGACCCGTTTTACCCAAAAACAGCTCTTCAATTAGCTCTTTTTGCTCAAAAGAGACTTCGTCGTTGTCACCGGTTTTAAATAAGTTGGTAATATTTACACTGGTATGAAAACCATTAATAACAAAATAATTAGATCTAAGTTGTAGCGCTTTTAAGCTTTCCCATAAGTTTAGCTCTAAGCTGGTTTTAGCAATGGTGAGTGATATTGGTGCAGTTTCGTTATCTTTAAACGATAAATTCTCTAGTACTAATGCAGGACCACTGCCCTGCCAACTTGCTGATATTTCACCAATAGATAAGCTTATTTCAAACTTTTCGTGTAAATAGCTTTCTATATTACCTTTGTATTCGTTTGCATACGGGAGGGTATATTTTAAAATTGAAACAATAACGGCCAGTAATACCAAAATTATGGCGCAGGTCTGCCATAACTTTCTAAAACAAAAAAAACAGACCGCTTTTGCTTTCATTACATCATTACCACATCAAACTGTTCTTGGCTGTATAAGCTCTCTGTTTGAATATTGACTTGCTTACCAATAAATAGTTCAAGCTCGGCAAGGTTATGGTACTCGTCGTTTAGTAAGGCTTCGCTCACAGCAGGCGCTGCGTACACCATAAACTTATCGGCAGCGTATGCTCGGTTAACACGCACTATTTCACGTAGTATTTCGTAGCAAACCGTTTCAACTGTTTTTTGTGAACCACGACCAGAACACGCAGGACATACATCACATAAAATATGCTCTAAGCTTTCGCGTGTACGTTTACGCGTCATTTCAACAAGCCCAAGTGCTGAAAGCCCATTGATATTTGTTTTAGTGCGATCTTTTGCAAGTGCTGATTCAAGTGAATGTAATACTCGGCGCTTATGATCCTCACTTACCATATCGATAAAGTCGATAATGATAATACCGCCTAAATTACGCAGCCTAAGCTGGCGAGCAATTGCAGAGGTTGCTTCTACGTTGGTATTAAAAATTGTTTCTTCTAAATTACGATGTCCTACAAATGCACCAGTATTAACATCAACAGTCGTCATTGCTTCTGTTTGGTCAATAATTATATAACCACCAGATTTTAGTGTGACTTTACGATGTAGTGCTTTTTGAATTTCGTTTTCAACGTCAAACAAATCAAATATAGGTCGCTCACCTGGATAATATTCGAGTACTTGAGACAGTTGTGGAACAAACTCTTCAGTAAATAACTTTAGCTCTTCATGAGTAAGTTTAGAGTCAACGCGAATGCGCTCCATATCTTCGCCTACGTAATCACGTAAGGTTCTAAAGGCAAGCGTTAAATCTTCGTGAAGGATGCTGGCCTTACTGGTTTTTTTGCGACGAGCTGTAATTTTTTCCCACAGTTTTCTTAAAAAACCGGCATCGTGTCGTAATTCTGCTTCGCTAGCGCCTTCGGCTGCTGTACGCACAATAAAGCTGCCATTTTCATCGCCATATTCTGCGACTATTTTTTTAAGGCGTGAACGCTCTTCTTCAGTTTCAATACGCTGACTAACCCCTACATGGGTCGCATCTGGCATAAACACTAAATAGCGAGAAGGAATAGTTATATCAGTGGTGAGTCTTGCGCCTTTAGTGCCTAGCGGATCTTTTACCACTTGCACCATAATGTATTGGCCTTGACGAACTAACTCTCTAATATCTTGTACTTTTTTTATTGGTACGTCATCTACGCCTTCAACAATAGAGGCACTATTTACAATATCGGATGCATGCAAAAATGCCGCTTTTTCAAGGCCGATATCAACAAAAGCAGCCTGCATACCCGGAAGTACACGGCTTATTTTTCCTAGGTAAATATTGCCTACAATACCTAGATTACCAATTCGCTCTAGCTGTATTTCTTGCAGTACACCGTTTTCTATTAGGGCAACACGGCTTTCGCTCGGTGTGACATTGATCAGTAATTCTGTACTCATGTTACCTTCTTAAGAATGTTTTTAATAATTGTTCGGTTTCATATAAAGGTAAGCCTACAACAGAAAAATAGCTACCCGCAATGTGAGTTACAAAGCGACCACCTAAGCCTTGGATACCGTAGCCACCGGCTTTATCTTGTGGCTCATTAGAATCCCAGTAGGTATTTATTTCTTCATCAGTTAAAGTTTTAAAGGTGACATCTGTGCTTACAACACAGCTAAGCACATCATTTTGCGTCGCAAATGCAACTGCGGTAAGTACTTGATGTGTGTTACCTGATAAACGTTTTAATGTGTGTATAAAATCGTTTTTATCACGAGGTTTACCCAGTGATTCATTATCGATAACAACCACGGTATCACTACCAAGTACAGGGCGATCGGTATATCCAAGCTCTACACCGCTTTGGGCTTTCAAGCGAGCTAAACGCTCAACAAGTGCTCTAGGTTGCTCGTTTGGAAGTGGACTTTCATCTGCATCAACACTAAATTGTGTAAATTCGACACCTAATTGGCTTAATAACTCTTTACGACGGGGAGAGGCTGATGCCAAATATACTGCGGTAGTCATTACCTGATCCTAAAATGTCTGCGATATTTACGAAGTAGTAAAAACACCCAAAACCAACTAACCATTCCGGTTGCTACTGGCCATAAATACTGTGGATTAAAGTAAACCCCTAACAAAAAGTGATTTAGCCAAAACTGCATTAAATGATACAGCGTTAAAAACAAACCAATTAATAAGCTTTGTTGCCAAAGCGAAAAGTTACGAATTTTTTGAAAGTTGCTCGCAGTTACAAATATACATATTGAAAATGTAAGCGAGTTCACACCTAGCGGTGAGCCAGATGCTAAATCTATTAATAAACCAACAACCCAAGCAGTACCAATATTTAAACGATGCGGTACTGCCAACGACCAATACATAAGTACAAGTAAAACCCAGTCAGGTCTAAATGGTTCAAACGAAAAAGGGAGCGGCATTAATGCCATTATTAACGCAAAAAAGATGCTTAGCGCAATTAACAATGAATAACGGTTAATCATCGCTGATTTGCTCCTGTTGATTACGCCATAAAATAACCAGCAAACGAATGCGATCTAATTGCGCAATAGGTTCTGCAAAAACTTGTGCAAACGGGCGGCCTTCATCACGATTTATTTCGGTTACTACAGCCACCGGGTATCCCTCTGGGAATGTGCCACCTAATCCTGATGTAACAAGTACATCGCCAATTCGCACATCTAAGCTGTGCGGAACGTGAGAGAGCTTAACGACGTTAATTTTACCTATGCCCTCAACAACCGTTCGTACATCGTTACGCAGTATACGCACAGGTGTGGCATGCGTAGTGTCGGTCATGAGTAATACGCGTGACGTAGTTGACCCTACTTTAGTTAATTGCCCTACTACACCCATCTCATCAATGACGGCTTGGCTTTCACTAAGTCCATCGGTGGTACCACGATTTATAACAACTTGATGGCTATACGGGTTTGAATGCACAGAAAGTACTTGAGCAATAATTTTACGATTTGATTGCTTTGCAGATGAGCCTAATAAGGCGCGTAGTTTTTGGTTTTCTCTGGCTAGAAATTGATACTGCTGAAGTTGCTCGCTTTGTAGCATTTGCTTTTTTTTCAGCGCTTCGTTTTCAGTAAGAAGTTGCTCCCGCGTATGCAGGCTTTTAGCACTTAAGCTAAATAATTCGTAGGGTAAATTAGCAACATAAATTAGTGGGCTAACTAAGGTATTGAGGCTGGTACGAACAACGGTACCACCTTGCGTATATCTGTCTCCAACAATGAGTACGATACTCAAAAGCACTGCGACAAAAAGTCGCAGTTGCAAAGAGACTGTGCGTCCAAACATTAATTTCATTAGTCGTAACTAAAAACGTCACCACCATGAACATCGATCATTTCAAGTGCTTTACCACCACCACGTGCAACACATGTAAGTGGATCATCAGCAACAACAACCGGAATACCCGTTTCTTCCATTAATAAACGGTCTAAATCTTTTAACAATGCGCCACCGCCAGTAAGTACCATACCGTGTGCAGAAATATCTGATGCCAGCTCTGGTGGTGATTGCTCAAGCGCAACCATTACTGCACTCACAATACCCATTAATGGCTCTTGTAGAGCTTCTAGGATTTCGTGTGAGTTAAGTGTGAATGAACGCGGAACACCTTCAGCAAGGTTACGACCGCGCACTTCAATTTCGATTGGCTCATCAGTTTTAAACGCAGAGCCAATTTGATGCTTAATATTTTCAGCTGTCGCTTCACCAATTAAGCTACCAAAGTTACGGCGTACATAATTAATGATAGCTTCGTCAAACTTATCAGCACCAATACGAACAGATGATGAGTAAACAACGCCGTTAAGTGAAATAATAGCAACTTCAGTTGTACCACCACCAATATCAACAACCATAGAACCTGTTGCTTCTGATACTGGTAAGCCTGCGCCAATAGCTGCTGCCATTGGTTCTTCAATTAAGTAAACTTCACGAGCACCTGCACCCATTGCAGATTCACGTATTGCACGTTTTTCTACTTGAGTAGCACCACACGGTACACAAATTAGTACACGCGGACTTGGACGCATAAAGTTATTGTTATGCACTTGTTTAATGAAGTGTTGTAACATTTTTTCTGTTACAAAAAAGTCAGCAATAACACCGTCTTTCATTGGACGAATCGCTTTTATATTACCCGGTGTACGACCTAACATAAGCTTTGCTTCTGTACCTACAGATGCAACACTTTTAGGTCCACCAGCACGCTCTTGGCGGATAGCAACAACAGAAGGTTCATTTAATACAATGCCTTCGTCTTTTACATAAATTAGGGTATTGGCTGTACCCAAGTCGATCGATAGATCGTTAGAAAAAATACCACGGAGTTTTTTAAACATGAGGCTGGATGACCTTTGAAATACGTTCTTATATTAGCTGCCTCACTTTAACATGCTCAACTATATGAGCAATATAAAGCGCAGCGCCTTTGTGAATTTGTGAAAAAAGGAAGCAAAGCTTCCTTAATTGAGTTTTATCGTTCGCGAACTAAGCGAAAACCAATGTAGTTAGATCTAAAATCAGGCGCTAAAATTAAACGCGTAGATGCACGAGCAAGGCTTGGTGCAAAGTTCCACGCTCCGCCTCTTACTGCTACATCAGACTCACCTGATTCTTTATCGGTCCATTCCCATACATTGCCTACGGTATCGTATAATCCAAATGCATTTGGAGAAAAAGAACCTACTGGTGATGCACGTCTGTTTGACCATTCACTACCACACCAACCACAGTTAGCTAGGTTTTTACCAATTTCGTTACCCCAAGGGTATTCTGTTTCAGTTCCTGCGCGTGCTGCGTATTCCCACTCAACTTCGTTAGGTAAACGAAATTGCTGTCCTGTTTGACCAGATAACCACTCAGCGTAAGCTTTTGCATCGTTATAAGTTAAACATACAGCAGGAAAGTCACTGCCTTGCTCAAAACCAGGATTACGCCAATTTAAATTTGCTTCCCATACTGGTTCGCCATTTAAATAATACGCACACCCTTTATTTTTTTCCGCTTGAGTTTTATAACCTGTATTTGCTACAAACTTTTCGTAGGCACCCACGGTTACTTCTTTACTTTGCATAGCGAAAGAATTTGCTATTACTTTTTCAATTACTGGACGTTCATTAGCTAAACCATTGCCGTTAATATCGCCCATTTTGAATTTGCCTGCAGGAATAACGACAACCGGCGTTTCAACGTTTGCATTTAATACATTAACGTTTTCACTAACCTGGCGTATTGTTACTTCTGGTTGCTCTCGAGTATAGGTCGGTGCAGCAATCGACTTAGGCTTTTTTACTAAATTTGCATTAATTGTTTGCGCTTTATTCAAATCAACACGTGCTTGATAAGGTTTATAACCAAGTTTACGTATTTCAATGTTATGAATGCCCGGCGGTAAACGTGTAATCAAGCGTGTTGAGCCAAAGCTTACACCATCGATAAACACTTCATCGTCGTATACGTTTGATCGTAATGTTAGCTCTACTGATTGATCCTTCTTCTTATTAAGGATAGAAGGGTAATCTTTTTTCACCGATGCAGGTTTAACTGAATAATCACGTACTGGCTGCTCATTTAAACGAGAAACCGACACCGTGTTGCTATTATCCGCGCTATTACTGAATGTTAACTGACTATCAGTAAATGTATTGTTATACGCTGGTTGATAAGCAGCCGTAAGTGGCGTGCCGTACTCAGAACAATAGCGGTTATCTATGCTTAATAAGCTACATAAACGGCTGCTATTAACTTCGCCGCGCATAGTTACACTTAAGTTAACGTTGTAATTACCTTGGCCGCTAAATGCACTGTTAACTACATGGCTACTTAATATTTGTACTTGAGCGCCCGCCAAATTACGTTTTGGCTCAACAATGCGCTCTTCTGTTAGATTTGCAAAAATTTGATCAACGAAGCGTTTAGTTGCTTTTTGTAGACCCATTTGCTGACCGCGTTGCTCACATGCTGCTAGCGTTTCTGTTCGCTTACAGTTAATAGTGTGGTTAACCTCTAGCGTACCTTCACGTGTAAACTCGTTACGTAAACGCTCTACGCGGGCTGTGGTTAACTGCTCTTTTAAACTTTCTAATGTATTTAAAAGCGTATGCTTAGCAACACGAATTTGTTCTATATCTTTACGGTGGGATGCAATTGCCGCCAACTGCATAGAAATGTCATCTTTATTTTGCTTATGATCAATCACCGCTTTTTGATAGCGTGATTGAGCCGCACTAATATTAATAGTGGGATCGTCAATTAAACGACGGTACATTTCGTTCATCGCATCGAGCGCTTGGTTTTTTTCTTTATCTAGCTCTGTAGAACGAGAACGAAGTAGCTCTAATTGATTTTGTAACTGACTTTCTTCTTTAAGATGTTTTTCAAGTATTCTTGTCGAGTTATCGTATTCTGTCTGTTTAACACTAATCTCTGAGTCAATTCCAGTCACTGTAGCTGTGTCTTGTGCAAATGCACTACTAGCTAACAAACTAGCTGAAATTAACAGAGATAAAGGAGTAATTCGCATATATTCCAGTCCCAAAAAGCGGCAATTATTTGGTCGTTATTATTTTTTATAATTAAAGCCTTATGCTATGTACTTGCAGCACAAAACACAAGCTTTGTTCAATTATTATATTAGTTTACAACTATTCGCGTGTTTCACGCCAGTAAATAACCCGATCATTTCCTCTAAAGCGTCCAAATTGTAAAATAGTACGAGGATCAAGCTGTGTTCCATCGCCCTGCCAATCCCACTTTAACCAATCATAAGTATTATATTCTAAGGTAAATTCACCCAAACCATTTGGCTGTGCATAAATACCGTTATCTGCCGGATACACTCCCGCTTCTAGCTGGCCAGATACACCAGTCCCATATTTATAGGTTAATTGTGGGCTGCTAGGTGATATTTGAGTGATTTGGGTATGATCAAATACACTACAGTTATCTTCAGCGTTATTTACAAATCCACTGCCGTTGTAATACTGAGCCTGCATAGGAATAAGTAAAGGGTCGAGATCAGAGCCTGCGTTATTGCCAAGGACTAAACGTCCAAATCTAAACTCTATTGGTAATGCATTTAGCCGTACGCTATTACAACCACCCGAGCATGCTGTTTGTGTATTAGGTTTATCATTTGCATCAATAAGTGTTGCCCCTTCTATGTTAGAAAGCATTGCCATTAAACTCACCATAGCGAACGGTCCATCTGCTTGCCCTACACCTAATCTTTTAAGTGTCGTGTTGGGTTGGCTCATTTGCCATTGGCCGTCACTTATATCTCCCCAGTTGTTATTTCCTAGGTTTACTAAGCGGCTAGTAAAATTAGTTGCAGGTACATAGTTACCTACTTCATTATTTTCGGCATTAACGCCTACACTCGATTTATTAAAGCCCTCTTTATAATTAGCCATTAGCTCACCATTTTGATTTTGTGCTTGTACTGTAAAGCCAAGTTCAAAAGGTTGATCAAGGTAAGTTAAATTACTGCCGTATTGCGTGCATTGCGCGGCAGCTTGAACCCCCACTACCTGAAACTGCGAAGGTGCAAAACGACCAACGTTATATAGCTCACCTTTTACATCTCCCGCACCAAAATAATCGGCATCTTGAAGGCCTGCTGTTAAATCAATGATGCCAACTTGGTCGTAATTATATTGCGATATAGATTCACTCAAACTACCTGTGTCATTAAAGGCAACAGTACTCATAGCTTCAAGCGTACCTTGAATGCCTGGCGTAGGCGCTTTAAGTAATGCCTCTACAAGTGGTTGCTCTGTAATAAAATGCTTGGCAATGGTGTTATTTGTAATATTGCTGTAGTTGTCTGGGAAACCATCGTTGTTAGTGTCTTGCCCTGTTTGCCACTGCACCGCATTCATTTTTAAATCAAATGCTTCGCCCGTTAATCTAAATAAGCTCCCATTGGCATCTGCTGCATAACCATCACTTGCTACCTCCATGGCTAATCCAAATGGTTTTACGACATATTCATTTGAACTACCCGTTAAATTTACTGATAAATTAGTTAGTGGGTCTAAAATTAAATTGGTATTTACATTTAAACTCAACTTTCCTGCATCGGGGTAATTTATAACAATCGGGGCTTTAGACTCACTATCAAAGTTAAGTATGAATGATTTAGAGGCTTGCTCTATCGCAAAGGTATTATTGTTATTACTAAGTGAAACCGTATCGGAGCAACTTGCACCAGCACTGCATGTATACGATAAATCTAAGCTTACATCGCCACCAGCGGGAAATGCAGCTTCGCATACGCCCGTAGTGGTATTTGTTTTTACCGCTTGAATAGATAGCGCTTTTGCATTAAATCCAGTATTTGAAGGCTTTGCTGATAACTGAGTAGGAATTGTAGTATTTCCATCTGTATCATTATTAAAAATAAATCCAGCATCAGAAAACGTAACTTTACAGCCACTCAAACCAACATTATTACCACCGATATAACAACGAAGAGGTGCAGAAGGGTCAGCAGTGTTATATCCAAATGTAACACTGCCTGTGGTGCGTTTAGCAAATTCGACAACCGCTGATCCTGTAAAATTAATATTCTCCCCCGTAACCCAACTTTGCTGACCACTATTATCTGGAGAAAGGTTTAAACTAGAGGGTTCCGCAAATAATAAATCGCAGGCATCATTAGCGCAGGCTGTTAGTGTCATTTCTTTAGCTTCACACGTTAGACCTTTGTTATCGCTTATTGTTAAACGATAATGATCCAGTGTTTCTGGTGTATAAATACCACAAAAACCAGGGATACTTTCGGGTACTGGTAGAGCGTCAAACGTTGAGCTCCCTTCGGTAATAATTTGAGTAGCCGATGTAATTGATCCCTGATACGTTACATTTTGAGCGATTCTTACCTCTCCAGTTGCAACAATATAGCCCGCAATATTTGCATCGGCTGCAATAGCAACCGCACCATCCACATAAATAGCCAAGTACGCGCCAGTTTCTACTACTATATTTGTTTTACCTATATTCAAAAATGAAGTTGATAGAAGTGAGGTTGTGTCTTTTAAAAAAATACGTGTAGGCGCTGTTACTCTGTACTCTGTTTCCAGCATACTTAACTGCAACTCATCGTAATAATAGTCGCCAGCTAAAGAAGTAGGTACGGGTCCTGTTGAGCTACCATCATTTGTAACCGTTGGCACCTGCGCCGCTTGATTCGGTTCTAAAGAATTATAACCACCAGCAACACACGCCTGACCATTACACAAAGGAGGGCTTGTCAGCGCTGTAGAAATTAAACTTGTGGTGGTGACAAACTGCGCATTACCATCGGTTATTTCTACTCCCTGCACTAGCTGCACTTCACCATTGTTATAAGTAGAAATAGCGCCCGGGAATAACGTATCACAATCTAAAATATCACCATTAAATACAAAGGTACTGGTCATGGCGAGTATTGATGCTTCCTCGTTTACGTGACGGCGCTCGTTATCGCCATCACGATCTTCGTCAACAACAAGCCCTAACCTGTCGGTCCTTAGGTTACAGCTGCGTAGCCACCCGCCATCATCTTCTTGGCGTGAGTTTTTACTTGCTACAACTAACGGAGCCACACTAAAATTATTAGTAAAACTAAAGTAATTACAGCCATTGCTCCAGCCGTCAATTTCAAAGCCTGTGAAAAAAGTTTCCCACGATACCTCAACGCCATTATCGTCAGAAAATGTGCGATTACTTCCAGGCTCTACGGCCATATAGGCAACAGTTTCGGTTTTTATAAGCCCAAGTGCTGTTTCAGATGCTTCTAAAGCAATATTAACGCCGCTGGCAGATAGAGAATTACTTTCTACTGCAACTGTTAAAAATGGTATTAATGCTTGCGTTGGTGGATTGCTGTCTATGCTATTGAGTGTTTGTAACGAATGGAAAAAGTTTGGCCTTTGAGTAAACGGTTCAGCAAATGCTAAAGGCTTATAGCCTTTAGGTGTTAGTGGAGCAAAGCCAGACTTAGAGCCATACTGTAATTCGAGTAATAGATCAGTATTACCTACTTCCATAATTGTGCCGTCTGGAAATTGATGCACACCATACTCAATAGCTAAATAGTGCGCTCCCATACTAATATGCCCGCCATCCTCTCCTGAAGGTTCAAGCGGTAAGGCCTCAAAGCTAGTTGTGGTTATATTACGTATTCTTATTATTGCAGGGTTTCCGCCTTGGTTTGTTGAGAGCATAAAAACAGCAGGAGGCGTTATATATTGCTGTTGAAAATTAACTTTTGTCCAAACAGGCGATGTATATGTATCTTGCAGTTCTATATAACGGCCTTCGATTTTTGGAGGCACTGCATTTGCGTAATTACAAAGTAACACGCAGCTAAAAAATATAATGACCAATGCATTTTTCATCATGGTAAAGTTTTAGCCTCCACACTGAGCGTTCTTTGTGTTTGCCAATAATCTTTTCTGCAGCTACTCCCTGCAGGGCAATCAATTGCGGCGCACGTTGCACTGCTTTGTAAGTAATATATATTCACAAGCCCGTTGGTTGTACTGCTATCAGGTAAGTCTATATATTCATCGCAACTCACCACTACTTTACAGTTAGCTAAATATGCAGCTTGGAAGGTTAAATCAGTAGTAACTGATGTACAGCTTTGAACTGAGCTATTTATTGGAAATAGTTGCGTTAAACCACTTTCTAGGCCGCTTTGTGCTGCCATAAAAGCGCGAGCCCCATAGTACTCAATTGTATTTTGTTGAGATGCACCAGAAAGCACTTTAACTAATGCTAATCCTAGTGCTAATAAAGCAACAATAATTACCAAAGAAACAATTAGTAAGTTCCCTTTTTGTTTACTGGGTAAGGCTTTTCCGTGAGGATTTTTTTTAAGGTACATTAGGAATATGTACCTCATGGTTAAACCTCATTACTTCAGTATTGTTAAATTGCATTTGCGCATTCACATTAAGCACAGCGTTTCTTTGTAGGGAGAGCGCATCAAGTGTAAAAAATAAATCGATCGCTAAATTATTGGCAATGTAAATACCTAATAAATCACGTTTAACACCACTGCTTATTTGTAAGCTCACGGCATCTAATTGATTAACAGTAAAACCGTAATTGGTATATCTATATAAATATTGCCCTTCAACGCAAAAACTTACAGGTTCTGAAAGTAAATAAAGGCGTTTACTCGGCGACTCTTGGGCAAATGCTTTGCTAAATTGCCACTCATCAATTTCGCTCGCTGAACTATTAAATGCTGATACTTGCAAGCGCTTACTATTATTCTCATTGTATATATCAGCACTGCTTAATGGGTATATCGTTGCCCAATCTCCAGCTTGCGGCTGCGTTAAGTTATTAAGTTCAAAATCAACAGCGCTAACATTAAAAGGCGCTACGGTAGGTAGGTAATTTGTATAGTGAGTCGCTGATAAAAACGGCGTGAATTCTAAGCACTGCTGCGCACTACACGCTCCGCTAGTACTGTTATCGCAAGAGAGCCTTAAAGAGTTTGGCGTAGCGTGGCGAAGCTCTTTACTAAGTCGCGTTATTAAAAAGCGAGCCTGGGCTACTGCTTCTTGACGTTCAACCCCTTGCGAATAAATACTGACGCCAGCACCAATAAACGAAAATGCACTTACGGCTAAAACACCAATAATAACCATGACAAGTAATAGCTCTATAAGGGTAAATGCATTTTGGTATTTAGCTCTTTGCATTAGTAATTCCCTTTATATGCACTAAATCCATAAACTTCGCCTAAGGGTGATGTTACTTCAATAGTAATACGCTTAAAGGTTGTGCCATCGTTGATGGTCAATTCGTTAAAATCGCTATCGTACTCAACAGTAACAACTAAGTTAAAGTCACTGTATTGGCTTAACACCTCACCTAAGCTATTAGTAATAGGCTGGTTAGACAATGCAATATAGTCATCTACATCGTTATAACTGGTTCGGGTTTCTAGGCCTGCCCCTAAGTTATCGACGCCTAAATCACCCTCTGCGGTACAAGGCTCTGCACCTAAGGTTGTTTCGCCGCAACGTCTAAAAGGTGCGCTTCTATCGCTGTGCTCATCAAACGATTTACTTTGAATTTCGTTCATTAATGATTGACCAAATTCAGAGGCTCTTAAAGCAATAATTGGCTCTGCACTTTTTTTGGCTTGTGGGGCAATTAAAGCGGTAATAATGCTTAATGCAATAGCAAACATGACTATGCCAATAATAAGCTCAATTAAAGTAAAACCTTTTATTTTAAGGGCACGCATATATAAGCCCTTCACCACTTATGCATACGCCAGCTAATCCAACGTCTATTCGACACTGCGTAGTACAGGTTTGATTTGATTTACCTAGAGGATCAAAACTAATTTGGGTAAATATATTCGCGTTACTATCTAAAGCGCTAAATGTTATATCACTTCTTTGCGTGTTTATTTGTACCACTAAATGATCGGTGTTGTTGGTATCAGCGCCACCGATACATGTATCAGGTGTGGGGGGAGCAATAAGTGTGGAGGTTATATAAAGAGTATGGCAACTTGTTGTCGCTGTATTTTGCATTGCACGTAACTGCACTGTTCTCAGTGCATTTAAAGTACGGTCTCGATATGAGTATGCATCTTCTGTTGAGCTGCCCAGAAATTTGGGAACTGCCGTTACCGACAGTATTCCCAATATCACTAGAGTAATAATTAACTCAATGAGTGTGAAGCCACGCAATCGTTGCTTACTACTGCTTATCATTTAATATTAATTAACATTCATCAGTAAAAATATTAATTGTAGGAGCCGTTACTACAACAGGCCCTGTAGTTGCAGTTGCTTGTATGTATTCAATTCTGCACTCATCATCAGCAATGTAACTATTAGGGTATATAATAACTGTTCCTGTTGTTGTCGCATCAATATTAAAGTCATCTGTGTCTGGTGCTGTAGATGGAGCAAAGCTAACATCTAAAAATGCTTCAAATGCAGCAAGTGTTGCTGCTGGGTAACCATAAACAGTAGGTACTGGTACACCAGTATCTACAGTAACTGTAGCCGTTGCCTTTTTGTGATCACTAGCAATAATAGACTTACCATTTACAATATTCATACCACTGCGAATCGACCCTTGTAAGCCTTCAAGTGTTGAAGCATTCGCATCACCTTGCAAGTTTAAAAAACGAGGGGCTGCAGTAACGGCTAAAATGCCTAAAATAACAATTACGATGATCAATTCAACAAGTGTAAAACCTGCTTGTTTATTCATTGGTAAACTTTTTAACGATTGCGTTTTCATAAATAAGCCTCTTTTTAATTACTTAATTTTTAAATATTTTTACTTTGCCTGTTTTAGCAAAGTATGAAAAACCTGTTAAACCTGATATTTCACCCGTATTGGTTGGTATACTTTTAATATCAATGGTATGAGTTAAATAATAGACGCATTGCGTACTTTCTGCATTGTACCTAACTAAAAAACTTACACTTTTTATTATCGATATTTCACTACTTAAGGTACTGCTTGGTGCATCTTGTAAAATTACATTTAATACTTGGCGGCATTTATGAGCATTTATAGACTCTGCGCGAGTATCTTTTTTTTCTGTTCCATCACCCGTTGGTGTACCTAGCGATCCATCAACACCAACTATTACTCCTCCATAATTAACAAATGTTTTATTTGACTTACTATTTGGTCTCCCTTCTAACTCCCATTGACCTCTAACCATGCCAACAGCCGATGAAAAACTACCCGCAATAGCATCTGCGCTTGCATTATGCGCTTGATTTTTAATACCTATATATTGAGGTATAGCAAAGCTCAAAATTACTGCCAGTAAAATAACAACAATAACTAACTCAAATAATGAGAAACCTTTTGAGTAAGCTGTGGTTGTGTTCACCTTAATTCCCTTTAATTGCCGACATCATGTTCCACATAGGCATAAAAATACCCAATGCTAAAATCAGCACCATAATGGCAACAAACACAGTTAAAATAGGTTCTATTTTTGCAGTTAAGCTTCGTAAGTCATAATCAACTTCACGCTCATAATAATCAGCTGCTTCTTGAAGTAACTCATCAACCCGACCGGTTTCTTCACCTACAGCGACCATCTGTAATACAAGCTGAGAAAACAGCTCAGAACTTTTTGAGGCTCTAAGTAAGCTATCGCCTTTTTCTATATCTTGGCGCATAGTAATAATCGCTTTTTCCATATAGCTATTATCTACGGCATGCGCTGTTAGCGATAACCCCGTGGTCATAGGTACGCCAGAGCGCAATACCATAGCTAGACTTTGGCTGTAGCGCGCAAGCAATGTGCGTTTTAAAATATCGCCAATAAATGGAATTTTTAATTTATATTGATCCCACTTGAAGCGCCCGGCATCTGTATTTAAATAACGCTTCCACGCAAATACCGCTCCAATACCCATTACCAACAATAACCACCAGTAATTAACAAAAAAGCTGCTAGTACCAATTAATATTTGAGTCATTAACGGCAATTCGGCATCGAATTTGGCAAACATGCTAGCAAAGGTAGGAATTACAAAAATATTTAAAATAACCATAGCTGCTACAAGAGCCAAAATAACAAAAGTAGGGTAGCGCATAGCTGCTTTTATTCGTTTGCGAGTTTCCTGTTCTTTTTCAAAGTAAATAGCGAGTTGATAAAATGCATCTTCTAATCGGCCAGAACCTTCACCAACCATTACCATTGACACGGTTAAGCGGCTAAATACCTCGTTATGAATTGCCATTGCACTGGATAAGTCCCGGCCTTGCTCAAGTTGCCTGGTAACTTCCATCAATACATTTTTAAATTCTTTATTTTGTGTTGTATCTGCCAATCCAATCATTGCTCGTATAATTGGAATACCCGCTTTTAGTAGCGAATACATTTGCCTAGAAAACATAATCATGTCGTCTAGCGTTATTTTTTCGACAAATAAATTATCAAAAATTTTAATATTATTTTTTGTTTCAACTAAAGAAATTGATATTGGTATAAATTGACGCTTCATTAAACTATCAGCTACGCCAGCTTGGTTACTCGCTTCTAATTGGCCTTTTACCAAAACACCTTTGCTGTCTTTCGCTTTATAGCTATATAGTTGCATCAATATCCCCTACTATTTCAGGGATATATTCAGCCACTTTAAATACTTCATCTAAAGAGGTAATACCTTTCTTGGCGTAATTTAATGCCATTGCTGAGAGTGGCGAAAAGTTTGCGCTATTTTTAGCGGCTTTCGCAAAACCTTGTGTGTCGTTAGCGCGTAAGGCATCCATCATTGCATCATCCATTTCGAGCAACTCAAAAATACCTACACGTCCTTTATAACCAGTGTGATTACATGCTGTGCAACCTTGCCCTTTAGAAAATTGAGCATCTGTAATCTCTTCGCCTAAATATTTTAACCAACTTATTTCTTGGCGATCTGGCAAGTACGGTACTCTACAGTCATTACATACTCGCCTTACTAATCGCTGAGCAATAATCGCTCGCAGTGAGCTTGCCACTAAGTAAGCTGGTGCACCCATGTCGATTAAGCGCATAGCGCTGGTAATTGCATCATTGGTATGTAACGTTGATAGTACTAGGTGGCCTGTTAAAGCGGCCCTTAATCCAATATCTACGGTTTCTTGGTCACGCATTTCGCCAACCATTATGATGTCAGGATCTTGCCTTAGAGCGGTCCGTAAAATACTGGCAAAACTTAGCCCTATTTTATTATTTATTTGTACCTGGTTAATACGGCCAATACGATACTCAACGGGATCCTCTACTGTAATAATTTTACTTTCTTGTTGGTTTAACTCACTTAATGCACCATAAAGTGTGGTTGTTTTACCCGAGCCTGTTGGCCCAGTAACTAAAACCATGCCATGTGGACGCTTTATAATGCTGCGCACACGTTTTAATATGTGTGCCGGCATACCCGTTTCATCTAACGATAGTAATCCTGCAGATTGATCAAGCAAACGCATTACAACTGATTCACCATGCTGAACCGGCATGGTAGATAGGCGCACATCAATACTATGGCTGCGCACTTTTATATTAAACCGGCCATCTTGAGGGAGGCGTTTTTCAGATATATCTAATCCCGACATAAGCTTTAAACGTAGCACTAGTGCCGATGCTATTTTTACTTGGTTAAGAGTGTGCTCTTGTAATATTCCATCTACACGTTGACGAATGCGAAGCAAACCTTCATCTGGCTCAATGTGAATATCAGATGCGCGAACTTGCACAGCGTCCTCAAATATTGATTGCAGTAACTTTACAACGGTTGCATCAGATGTCTCATCACCTAAAGAGTTTAAATCAAACTCTTCTACGTCTTGATATTCTTCATGGAGTTGTGCTGCAAAGTTGGTAATTTCATCTGTGCGACGATATACGTTATCAAACGCAGCCATGATTTGGCTTTCTTGTACAACAGCTAAATCTATTCGTTTAGGAGCAAGCATAGTAGCAAGTTGATCAAGCCCCCTTAAATCAGCAGGATCGCTCATCCCGACCAAAACAGAGTCACCATTATCTTCGATTACTAGTGCTCTGTAACGACGCGCATATACCTCAGATAAAAGCTTAGATACATCGTGTGATATTTTTCGCTGTGATATATCTAAAAAAGGTACCTGTAATTGCTGCGCTAAAAAGCGTAATAACTGTGGCTCACTAATAAACTCAAGTGTAATAAGTGTCGAACCTAATTTACGGCCCGTTGCAGCTTGAACGTTTAATGCTTCACTTAGTTGCGCTTCGGTGATCATGTGTTCGTGGACAAGTAAATCGCCTAAGCGCATTTTTAAACTAGGTCTCATACGGCCTCCTTTAGTGCAACTAAACGCTGTAATGCATGCTGGGTCATAGCGGTATTTAACCCACCTAAATCTAGAGCCACCTTATAAAGCTGTTTAGCATCGAGGTACTCTCCTAGTGCATCTTTTGAAGTTGCAAGTGCCAGCCACCACTTGGCTTGACTAGGCTGGAGCTGTGTAAGATGTTTAAAGCTTTCAAGTGCTTTATGGTGCTTACTCGCACTTTGCGCAGCAGTACCTTGCAGCACCCAAAAATCAAGATTCGCCTGGGATTCAAATTCATCACTTAAAAGCAGTAATACTCCCTCATACTGTTGTTGCATAATGAGTATTTTGCTTAGCATTACACGCCATTCAAGTACGTTAGGGTTTTGGCGAATACCTGATTGCAAAACCTGTTGCGCAGAATTTATATCTTGTTGTTTAAAGTAAGTTGCAGCCAGTAAGTTTCGGGCCTCAACATGTAAAGGCGATTGCGCTAAAATAATGTTTAAATCACTAATAGCTTCGTTGTATAAGCCAAACTGTATTGCCTGTTTAGCTGCTGCTAATTGCTCGACCAATAAAGCCTGTGGTGACTTAGTTTCTGCTGCGCTTTTGATCATAGTATTTTGTGGCTTAGTTTTAGTCACTGAAGTAGTTTTTGGCTTGCTGACAATAACTTTGCTAGCCACTAACATATTATCTTTAGCTAGTGCAGGGCTTTGTTTAACCTCGGCAATTACAACCGGCTCAGCCGTTGGTTGAGAAACCAGTGATGTTGCTTCACTCAACTTGGATTCAGCTAAATCATTCACTTCTGGTTTTATTTGCTCAACTTGCACAGCCTTCTTCACAACTTCTTGCTCAACTAAAGGCTCTACAGTGCTTTTTTCATCTTGAGAATCAGATAAATTAGAGCTCAAAACCGCGACCATTTTTTGCTGTGGTAAAACAGACTCACGTTGAGTTTCTTTTTTGTCGGCGGTCGGTAAATACAGGTATGCTAAAAAAATGACACTTAGCATAATAAGTAAAATTGCGGCTTTAAATACAATGTTTTTTACATCATATATTGGCTTTACGCTTATACCTTCTTGAATATTCACTTGTTTAGCTTCACGTTGCTCAATATTTTTAAGCATATTATTTATAACGCTCATAACCACTGCCTCCATACCCATATGGCAGCAATAGCTAAAACACTAAACATTAACGCGCTGTAGCTCCAATATTGACCGGTTCGATATTTTGCGCAGTCTTCGGTATCTTTTATGGCAAGCTGAATATGGCGATTTGTTATTGTATTTAACCCTTCACCGTAAGCTTGTAATAGTGCTTTGTGGCATAAAATATTAACTAATCTAGGAATTCCACGGCTTGCTCTGGCAATCTTAAACCCCATACTATTATTAAATAAAGGAGGTCTATTAAATCCTGCAACTTGTAAGCGATGATTAATATAATAAACAACCTCAGCGCCAGTCATCGCCCGTAATTTATACGAAAAGCTAATACGTTGGCGCAGCTGCCTTACTTTATTGTTTGCCAGTTTTTCATCAAGTTCAGGTTGCCCAAATAACACAACTTGAATCAGCTTTTCGCTTTCTGTTTCTAAGTTTGTAAATAATCTCAGCGCCTCTAGTGTCTCCCAACTCAAGCATTGCGCCTCATCTATCAAAAGCACTACGCGCTCATTATCTTCTTGTAAGTCGAGTAAGTGATGATTTATAAGTTGCCCTAGTGCTTGTTGGTCCAATGCTTTATCTACATCCATACCCAGTTCAATTGCAATCGCCCATCTAAGCTCTTCAGGGCTTAAATAAGAGTTAGGTAAATAAGCCACAATGTAATCTGGCTCAAGTTGGTTTAATAGCTTTCTACAAAGCAACGTTTTACCTGTCCCAACTTCACCGGTGACTTTAATAAACCCTTCACCCATTTCAATGGCTGTTGTTAGCACTTGCATCGCTTCGTGGTGCGGTTCAAGTGCACAAAAAAATTGTGTGTTAGGGGTTAGCGTGAAAGGCATTTCACTTAAATTAAAAAAGCTTAAATACATAGTTAGTTTTCATACCATGTTTTTAAAAGCTGACGGCTTTCACCTTGTTGTTTTTTCCAAGTATCGGGCATAACAACGGTTGGTTTGATTAAAATAATTAGTTCTTTTTTCTCCTGGCGTTTACGAATACTTTTGAATAAGTTGCCAAATATGGGGATATCACCCAGCACGGGTGTTTTTGATTCTTCATCCTGTGTTGACGTTTGCATCAAACCACCAATAACCACTATTTCGCCACTTTGAGCGCGAATAACGGTATCTGACTCTCGAATGTTGCTTTGCGCTAGAGGTAACTCAAAACGTTGATCGTCTAAAGTAATTACTTTTAGCTGCTCTTCTGTTTCAGTTACTGAAGGGTGAACATGCAAGATGACTGAGCCGTACTTGTCAATTTGCGGCGTTACATCAAGGGCAATACCAGAAAAGAACGGCGTTAAATCAATCTCAGGCGAGGTAGTTGTAGCAGTACCAGTTACCGTCGTACTTGATACATTAGTAACAAAGTATTCGTCTTGCCCTACTTTTATAACTGCTTTTTGGTTGTTTGTAGCCGTAACGCGAGGGTTAGATAACATTTGCACATCACCTTGGGTTTCTAGCAAATTAATAACCCCGTTAAAGTCACCCTTTTGAATTGTCAGCGATGACGCTCCGCCAATGGCAGCCGAAATACTATTACTAATTGTAGAACCCGCTGTTGTAGCAAACGAAATACCGCCTTCTAAACCACTGGCTATGCGCTCCCAGTTGACCCCTTGTTGGTACTCATCTTTTAAGGTTACTTCTATTATTTTTGCTTCTAGAATAACTTGGCGTTGCAGGTTTTCTTGGCTTTGACGTAAAAACTCTTTTAGCTGACTAATTTCGCTTGGTAATGCATTTACGGTTACCAAACTAGCTTGTGGGCTTGCAACAACATAGCGCCCATCGCTTGCGCCAATTAAAGACTTAAGGGCAACTTCTAATTCCTTCCAAAAATCGTTTTTATTAATTGTTTGGATTCGAGAACCATTCAAATCTAAGCTTTGATTATCGCCGCCAAATTCACTATTTTGCTGGTTACTATTACCTGAACTTGAACCACTCGAACCACTGCCACTTTGTGCAAATTGACTCACCCCACCAGCAACAACACTCACTGTAGACTGACCATGGCGTTGCATCATTAAATAATTTACAGGTATTGTTTCTGTGCGCATTTTGGCTGGTAGTACTTGTACAATTCGTCCTTCATTAACAATATCTAAAGGATACATACGCTTAATAACATTAATGACTTCATTAAACGTAACGCTTTTAAGATTTAAATTAATTGTGCCATTTACCTCAGGATGCACAGCAACACTAAAAGGGGTATCGTCTGTTAAGCCTGCAAAAAAAGCGCCTATTTCGACATCATTTGCTGCGACATCAAAACGCTTTATAGATAAATCATCACTTATAGTTTGCTCATTATTTATAGATGACAATAAGCTTTGTGTAAGTTCGCTTGGCATTTGTAAAGGCGCAATTACTTTAGCCTCTGTAGGTCTTTCAGATAACTCTTGCTCTATATGATTTTTAACCTCTTTACCTGGTTTAAAGCTATGGCACGCAGTTAAAAATGTAGGTAACAATAGAAGAACAAGCCACGGATGAGATAAATTATTTTTTAATTTCATAGTCATATAATTCTAATTTTATTTGTTTATCATCATTTGCTAACACAACCTGTTTTGAGTTAATGCTTAGCACCCGAAAATCATCTACAGCATCACCAACTCGATAAATATGGCCTGAAATAATGGCCTTAAATGCTGTACTGTTTTTAATAATAGATTGCAATTTAAGTTCTGTACTTTGCTTAACTGGGCTATTGTTACTCACAAACATATTTGGCTGAGTCGGATCGCGAAGTTGCGCAAGCGCACTCGGCGCAATAATGTAAAAAGCCAAAGTACAAATACTATAACGCGATAAATTTTTCATTAGCGCTCACTGTAGCAATTTGTAAAGTTAATTCAGCCTGAGGGTACTCTAGTACCTGATAACTAAACTCTTGTATTAATAACTTATCTTGATTATTTTTTAATGCGGCTAAATATTTTTGTAAGCTAAAGTAGCTACCTTGCAAAGTAACTACCATCTGATGCTCAAAAAATAATGTTTGCGTATCATGTTCACCTAGTTTTTCTACATCGATAGCCCGTGCTGGTTTTACATTAAAGCTACTCACTTTTACGTCGCTACTATCTACGAGCAAATCTTTTAAAACGGCAGGTACATTTTTAGCAGCTACAAAGCCTTGGCTAAAACTATTAAGTTGATTATTTATTTCGGCTAATTCATCTCTGGTTTGCGCAATTTGACCGCGTAAAACCTTAGTGTAGTCGTAGTTTAGTGCTTGGTTTAACATGGAGAGTTGCGCATTTATCTGCTGTAACTCTTGCAGCGTTGTATTGTGCTTTGAACGTATGTTGGCAACTTCATCTTGCTGTGGAAAAATAACGAACCAGAGACCGAGGTAAATCACTATAAACAAACCAACAAATAAGGTGGAATACTTCTCACGTTTTTGCAACGATGCAAACTGAGCTTGGTATTTGACCCATAATGGCCAACCTTTATTTTTATTATTCGGGCTACTTGTTGTTTGGCTCATGGTTTATCGCCCTCATCACTAAGGTCTGTCGCTACATTAAATTCACTCACACCTGCTTGCGTAGATAACTCTAAAACTGAAAACTCTTTATCAATAAAAAATGGCGACTGTTTTAAATTATCAAACCAAATTGGTAAGAATTTTGATTGCGATGTTTGACCTTGAAGCGTCACACTCTGCCCTACAAACTTAATGTGGGTCAGCCAAATATTAGGTTCATGATACTTCGCTAAATCGTGCATTACCTGTGCGTAGTCGGTTGCAGACTGATCTGAACTTTGCTCTAAATAGCTAAATATTTGCTGCTTGTGCAAAACCTCTTGCTGAAGTGTTTTTAGCTCATTAATAAAGAGTGTTTTATTTTGTTTCTCTGCTAACTGTTGTTTTACAACTTCTAACTGAGCTTTTCCTTGTTTGAGGTATTGCCTATTTTGTTCTAAATCAAGCTCACTAGAATA
The DNA here is from genome assembly GCF_040309305.1 of Pseudoalteromonas sp. RB2-MNA-CIBAN-0110. Classification (NCBI taxonomy): domain Bacteria; kingdom Pseudomonadati; phylum Pseudomonadota; class Gammaproteobacteria; order Alteromonadales; family Pseudoalteromonadaceae; genus Pseudoalteromonas; species Pseudoalteromonas sp. RB2-MNA-CIBAN-0110. Next base: position 126,855 of record NZ_JBEOOQ010000004.1, read on the forward strand.
TGTTTTATAACTGTAAAAAGCCCACGTGATTGCAATAATTAATAGCGCACCTAACCACAACGTAATCATTCCCGATAAAGGGACTGGGTCTCGCCGTACGCGTAAGGTTTTTTGATAAAAGTTAATCCGGGTTTTCATAACACAGACTCAGGATCTGTTAATTGATAGGCTGCCCCAAGCGCATAATAAAAATTTGGCTCTAATTGCTGCGCTAATTCTAAGTTAGGCTCAAAATCTACAACTTTTACTTGTAAAAACTCTGCAAGCCCGGCTCTAAGAGTTAATGAAGATAAATCATCGCACTGTAACTGAATGCTGCGAATTGGTGGTTGCTTGAGCTGGCTTTCAAAAAAGTCCATAGAACGCTGAATTTCTAATCCTAACGCTTCTACCAATTCTTGATTTTGATCTTTATCCGTAATACCTAAAAAACCATTTAAACGCCTAACTAACACTAACTGTCCATCTCTGATTATTAATATACGAGGTTCACTATTAATATGCTGAACGATGAGCATATGTGCATCTTTATGATGCCCAAACAGAGTAACCAAAACCATTTCTTCTGATGTCATAGCGCGCAGAACAGGTTTTGTTTGTGCAAAACTATCAATAAAAGGTAGCAACTGCAGTTTATTGCTTATAAACACATTCATTTTGCTACTTTGCATAGACAAAGTAATAGGATAATCAATAAAATCAGCCACTATATTTTCAGGCGCTATATCCACAAAATCTTTTGTAATCCATGGTAGTGATTGGATAATTTCGTCATCACTAAGCGCTGGTTTATCTATCTGTACTATTTGGTAGAAAAAGTGAGGAAGCACTAAATTAACTGAACATATGTCAGTACAAACTTCATTTGTGCAAGCAACGATAGCGGCTGTATAATCATCTTGTTCAGAAACATTTACACTATGCGAACTGTGTAATTGCCATTGTCCTTGTTGTTTTTTTAAGCACACGGCATTAACTGTATGCGCATACGTAGCAACACCAATAACTGTATCTCGGTCTAGACTGCGATTTAACCATGAAAAAATCTTTTTTTTCATATAGATACTATTGTTAATAAAATATAAAATAAGTGTCGTACATTTTAGTTAATTTGCCAAGTTAATAAATGAGATAAAATGTCAATATCATTCAATATAAATGAAAATAACTATATTCAACAAATAGATACGATGTTTCTAAAAAAGAGAAATATTTATTTAGGAGTTAAACGTGACGATTTACTTCATCCATTAATAAGCGGTAACAAATGGCGTAAATTAAAATACAATTTAGCCCATATGAAGAAGCTAAAAAAAACAGAATTACTGACCTTCGGTGGTGCTTTTTCAAATCACATTCACGCTTGTGCAGCCGCAGGTAAAGAGTTTAATTTAACAACTCATGCCATTGTTCGAGGTCCTGAACTTGATCACAACAACCCAACAATTCAATTTGCGAAGCAATGCGGAATGCAACTTCATGTTGTTAATCGCCTTGAATACCGCCTACGTAACGATCAAGACTATTTAAACTCACTACAAACTCGCTTTCCTAATGCTTATATTATTCCAGAAGGTGGAACTAACTCGTATGCATTATTGGGTTGTGAAGAATTAGTACAAAGCCTCCCTGCACACGATTATTTAATTTGCCCTACGGGAAGTGGCGGTACATTAGCGGGATTAATTGAAGGAAGTGAAACGGCAACCCAAGTCATAGGTATTGCAGTATTAAAACAAGCTGAATATTTAAAGGATGAAATATGTAAGCTCAGCAACAAAGCTAACAGCCAAAATAATTGGCAGCTACTTACTGACTTTCATGGTGGCGGTTATGGTAAATTTACGCCTGAGCTGTGGAGATTTTGCCAAGATATGAACATTAACCACAACCTACCTTTAGAACCTATTTATAGTGGTAAAATGATGTATGCATTGTTTCAATTAATAGAGCAAGACTACTTCCCTGAAGGGAGTAAAATTATTGCAGTTCACACAGGTGGAATGCAAGGATTAGACGGTCTTAAATATAGAGGTTTAATTTAATGAAATGCAGCTTGAGTAAGCTCTTGTAATGGCTCTGAAAAATAAAAACCTTGTGCGCCAACCACTCCAAGTTTTGCCAACATCAATAATTCTTTTTGAGTTTCAACCCCTACAGCAAATACAGGTATATTTAATAAGTTGCTTGCATCAACTATTTTTTTTATTTGTTTTTGATTCTGTGTATTTTCGTTCACCAAATGAACTAACTCATAAGATAACTTTAATCCACATACCTCCTGGCAATTACTTAGTTTAGATATATTTTGACTACTTTGAATATTATCAATTACAACTTGTGACCTGCTTTTCTTAATTATACTAAATATATCTATTAAACTACTTTGATGAATAAAAAATTCGCTTTCACTTATTTCAAATTGTAATTTGTTACTCAATTTCAAATCATTTATTTGTGATGAAACCCATTGCCAAAACTCTTTATTGAGCCAGTTTTTAAGATATAAATTAATACTAATAGTTAAAGGTGAAGACTCAGCCAGTGCTAACTTTTTAATTTGAGTAAAAACAGCTTTATCTAATATTAGCGCATCTTGGCTACTGTAGAGCTGATTAATAAAATAACGAGCTGCAAGTAAACCATGCGTATTATGCCTAACTCTAATTAATGCCTCGTGTTGTAAAATGTCACCAGTGCTTATTTCAAATAAAGGCTGGAAAAAAAGTATAAATTTATTCTTTTTAATATTTTCAATTACTTCCTCTCTAGAAATTACTTTTTCTTGGCTATGGTTTAAAGCTAACCGGTGAGAATGTTGTAATAAGCTAGATTGAGATAAAGTTAAAGCAGATTTTGCTAACTGATAAACAGTTTCTTGATCAGCTCCAAGTCGATAATCACATGCGCCTATTTTGATATTTTTCCTTGTAATATTTTCTTGATAATTTTGGCACACCGTAAAAATACCTTTATGTAAACGTTCTATATACCGATCAAGCTCTGTAATAGGCACATTACACAGTGTTATAGCAAGACGTTCGTTACTTAATAACGTTACAGATAACCCTTTTAATTCAGGAAAAATTTTAATAACTAATATTTTAAAAGTAATCTCTTTATCTATACGTTGAGCAAATCTGCAATCACATTCTATAAGCATATATAAACCATGGTATAACGATGCTACACCATAAAAAGTACTTAATTCATTGTTTTTAGGTTGGTTAATATTAAGCAGTTTTGATTTGTTTGACTGATAACTTGGCTTCACGATGATTTTTGAAGGGATAGATGAGTTAGCTGCTTTTATGATACCCCACCAGCGATAATACCAACTAGCAGCACCTAAAATAACCAAGTTAAGCAATATAAATAAATAACTTTCCATTACCCATATCGGCGGATGATAAAGGCTCAAACTGAGTGTTTTATATTTAAAGTCTTCACGCTCTTCACTTAAAAAACGCTCAAAATTGGTAGGAGAAGGATTTGGTTTTAACATGAATTTTTGGCTTTTTACCAACGCAATTAAGACCTTATTACTTAATGAGGTATCTATTTTCAAATCAAAAATCTGCTTAACAAGCTGTTGTCCCGAACGATCAGTTTTTTGGTGTAATGAATCATTCAAAAAAACATTTAAACTCACTGTTAGCAATGTAATTAAAACAAAGTAAATTCCCTTTGATGGTATTAAATGCCAGTCTTTAGGTTGCAACATAACCTACTCACCCGTTAAATTAATAACTAAAGTGTTGTTCAGTATCTTAATAAGTACAAGGTCGTAAAGTAAGTTTAAATATTTACGACTTCATTAAATAAAAAGCCTCGCATAAACGAGACATAATAATTTAAATTAGTTAGATATTAGATAACAACCTACATGAGGGCTGTTTAAAAATCTGCGTCATTTCAACATTATTAAATAGATGAACTGATAATTAATTTAATTGCTCATACATAACTTTACTTCGCACTAATTGAGCGAGTGTTTTAGCACCTAATTTTTCCATTACATGAGAGCGATGAACTTCAACTGTGCGTTCACTAATACTAAGATCGCACGCGATTACTTTATTCATTGCCCCATCAGTCACTCGCTCAAACACTTCACGTTCTCGACTCGACAGCGATTCAACATTAATCTTATTTTTATGCTTATCGAGTGATTTTTCATGTTGCTTTTCATCAAGTACCAATGCTTCATTAATACGGTCAATCAAGTGCTGTTCATTAAATGGTTTTCTAATAAAATCAATTGCTCCTAAACGCATCGCTTCTACAGCCATCGGGATATCACCATGCCCGGTAATAAATATTATTGGTAATGAGCAATTTAAATCTTTGAGTTTTTGTTGGAGCTCTAAACCACTCATTTTAGGAATACGTATATCCAATACTAAGCAACCAGCCATGGTTTCATTATATACATCCAAAAACGCAGCGCCTGAACTAAAGCTCTGAGCGTCAATATCAATAGAGTCTAGTAGTATTTCAAGCCCTTCTCGAATACCTTCATCGTCATCAATTATAAAAACGCTTTGCTTATCACTCATAAACGACTCCTCTATTATGTGTTGGCAAAGTAAACATAAAAATAGCTCCTGTTGGCTTATTGTCATAAAAGTGAATATGCCCACCATGTTCTTCAACAATGCTTTTAGATATAGATAGACCGATACCTGTGCCATTTTCTTTGGTTGACGAAAATGGTTTAAATAACTTCTCTCTCATTTCTTCAGGTAATCCTGCACCGGTATCAGCAACTGATATCTCAACATATTTATCTCCATTCAATTTTATTTCGAGCTCTATTTTTGAATCATTTTTATAAGCATTTAACTGCATAGCTTCCATACCATTACGTAATAAATTAAGAATAACCTGCTCTATTTGCACCCGATCAACAAACACATCAATTTGTTCATCACATGTAATTATTCTGACAGTAATATTGCGAAGTCGCGCTTCTGATTCTGCTAGGTTTGTTACTTCTTTTATTAAAAATATACAATCAATGACTTCTTTTGTTCGTTGCCCTTTTTTGGTCATTAACTGCATACGCTCAATAACGGCTCCCGCTCGACGAGAGTGTAAACTTAGTTTTTCAAATATTAAGGGGAGTTTGTCAAATCTCCCCTTCTCACAAAAGTTTTTTGCCGTCTGAGAAAAAAGAGAAATAGCTGTCAGAGGTTGATTTATCTCATGTGCAATCCCTGCTGCCATTTCACCCAATGCATTGACCCTTTCGGTATGCGCTAATTGCTCAGTATGAAGCCGAGCTTGGTCTTCTGACGCACGTTGCTTGGTAATATCTCGAATCAAACCTACAAACATTGTACTTTCACTTATCTGTATTTCACTTACAGATAAGTGAATTGGAAATGTTGTGCCATCTTTATGCTTAGCTACAAGCTCACGACCCACACCAATAATATGCGTCTGCTTCGTTTTTAAATATTGAGCTAAATGCTGGTCATGGTGTTTACTAAATGATGTAGGCATTAATATTGTTACGTTTTTATCTTTTACTTCATCTGAGGTATAACCAAACATAGCTTGCGCAGCAAAATTAAAACTTTGTATAAGCCCGTATTGATCAATGGTAATAACGGCTTCAACAACTGAATTTACTACTGCATCAGAAAAAGCGTAACTACTAATTAGGTCAGCTTCAGCCTGCTTAATAGAGGTAATATCATTAATAAATCCTTCAATTATAACTTCACCATTAAAAATAGAACTAACCGGTCCTCCTTTTTCCCACACTAATTTGATCCCACTATTTTTGGTATTAATTCTATATTCAAGTTCAAAGGAGCGTTTTTCTTTGACAGCTTCTGTAAGTGACGCCTGTACTCGCTCATAATCATCTAAATGTATTATTTCCCTCCACAGCATTCTATTTTTTTTAAACTCAGCTCGAGAATAACCAGTTAAACTTTCACACCCATCACTAACCAGTATCATAGGCCAGCTCATAGTATTAAAAGACTGATATGCCATGCCGGGAAGGTTTTTTAATAAATATTCAATCTTATATCGCCCGTCTTTTATTTTACTGCGTGCAAATAAATAAGTATAAGCAGCCAACACAATTAAAAAAGCAATAAAAATACCAAGTGAAATTAAAATTCTCATGATTTTATAGTGAGCAATATACAAAAACTCATCACTAGGCGATATGCTTATCTCCCACTTATGACTTTGTAAATCATAGGATGCTTTTTTATCCCAAATGCTTGTAACAGGAAATGAATTTGCTTGATCTGAATATACTTTTTGCCCATCAATAAACAGCGTAAAATGATATTCCTTAAGTAAAAAAGCAGGCACAACTGTTTTAATGTAAGGTTCAAAAATCAACGCACTTGCAATAAAACCTTCTAGTTTTTTACTCCTTGCATTGGTGTTAAAAACAGGAATATATATTCCAAGCCCCTCTCCACCATGAATAGATTGCAAAGGTGTTGTGACTACTGCTTGCTTTGTATTTTGTGCTTTTATTGCAGCTAACAATGCAGGCGGATTTAATGCCAAATTAAAATCAATGGCTATTTCATTACCTTGCTTTGGTATTATTTTTCGCACATGTAATGATCTATCAATCCAACCTATGGCTTGATAGCCATATTGCGAATCATACAATGTTTTACTGATTATTTCCCAGTCACCTTGTGGCATATCGCTTGATATCGAAGACAACTTAGATAACTCTGACAGTGATGTTATTCGCTCTTCCAAGTCATCTTTAAGCAGTGTTTTAATACCTTCAGCTGTACTTTGCGTTACTCGTTCAATATGGATTCGCTCTTGGGAATCTATGTGAAATACTATAATAATCATCAAACACGTAACCAGTATTCCTACCATTATTGCATACAATAAAATAGCTAATTGGGATGAGGAAAATACTTTCGATTTTTTATCACTGTAATTCATGATGAATTTAAACTAGCGCCTCGTTGATTAATAACTAGTGCGTTTACCCACTACGCACTGCATTATTTTATAATCCTTTATCACTCCCATCCGCGTCAAGAACTAACTGAGTGATTAAAAATAAATAAAATCAAATAATTACACTTTCAAGATGTGGATTCCCACATGTATTTACGTAGCATCACGAATAGCCTCACTTTAGTACTTGTTTTACCATAATTATACACGCAGCTTCTAAGCGTTATTCATTTTAAAATAAGAGTCTTATTTAATTTAACTGAGGATATTATCATGAGCTATGCAACAACAAATCCATATACAGGTGAGGTTGTAAAAACCTTTCCTGATGCTACTGATGCTGAAATTACTCAAGCAATAGAAAATGCCGATTCTGCCTTTCAATCATGGAAAAAAACACCTTTCTCTTCTCGCGCTAAAATAATGCAAAAAGCGGCTGACTTATTACGTAAAGATGTAGTTAGTTACGCCAACTTATTAACTTTAGAAATGGGTAAAATAACATCAGAAGCAAAGGCTGAAGTTGAATTATCCGCAGCCATTTTAGAGTACTACGCGAATAATACTGAGAGGCTTCTCGCATCAGAAAAATTACCCGTTGCAGATCCAGCTGAGGGCGAGGCAATTATTATCCATGAACCACTTGGTGTATTGCTTGCCATTGAGCCATGGAATTTTCCGTATTATCAAGTTGCTCGTATTATTGCGCCGCAATTGTCAGCGGGTAACACTATGCTACTAAAGCACGCGGGTATTGTTCCACAATGTGCAGCAGCATTTGAAGCACTTATGCTCGAAGCTGGTCTGCCTAAAGGCGCTTTTAAAAACCTATACGCCGCACATTCCCAAACAGAAATGATCATTTCTCATCCATTAGTTCGTGGTGTTGCACTTACCGGTTCTGAAAGCGCTGGTGCAATCGTTGCTTCTACCGCTGGTAAAGCACTTAAAAAGTCTACATTAGAGCTTGGTGGTGCAGATGCATTTGTTGTACTTGCTGACGCTGAAATGGAAAAAACGGTTAATTGGGCAGTATTTGGTCGTCACTGGAACGGTGGGCAAGTATGTGTATCGTCTAAGCGAATGATCATCGAAGATGAAGTTTATGATGAGTTTGTTGAACTTTATACTGCTGGTGTTGCTAAGTTGCAAGCAGGCGATCCGCTTGATCCAACTACAACTTTGGCACCATTGTCATCACAAGGTGCAGCTGATGAACTAAAAGTTAAAATTAACGAAGCAATAAAGCTTGGTGCAACAGCCACTGAAGTGGGCCCTAAAGTACCTAGTCAAGGCGCCTTTGTACAACCCACTATTTTAACGAATATTAGCGAAGATAATCCGGCTCGAAACTGGGAGTTTTTTGGTCCTGTGTCTATGTTATTTCGTGCAAAAAATGAAGAAGACGCAATTAGAATTGCGAATGACTCTCCATTTGGCTTAGGTGGTTCTGTATTTACGTCAAACCCTGATCATGGCTTAGAAGTCGCTAAAAAAATATCTACCGGCATGGTGTTTGTAAACCATCCAACAATGGTAAAAGCCGACTTACCATTTGGCGGTGTTCGTCGTTCTGGTTATGGTCGTGAATTAATAGGCTTGGGTATTAAAGAGTTTGTTAACCACAAACTAATCGACGTTGTTGACATTAATGCGCCTTTTTAAATAGCGCAGTTCAATAAAAATCCCTTAAATATTAATAGGAAAGATTATGAATAACAAAATGAAAGCAGCCGTTGTTGAGCAATTTGGCAAACCTTTAGTTCTACGCGATTTAGATATTCCATCACCGAATGCAGGGGAAATATTAGTTAAAACAGAAGCCTGCGGTGTATGCCACACAGATTTACATGCAGCAAACGGTGATTGGCCATTAAAACCAACTCCACCATTTACTCCTGGCCATGAAGGCATTGGGCTAGTTACCAAAATTGGCGAAGGTGTTACAAGCGTAAAAGTAGGCGATAGAGTCGGTGTTCCGTGGCTATATTCAGCTTGTGGACACTGTGAATTTTGCTTAAGTGCTTATGAACCAGTATGTCCTGATGCTGAGTTTGGTGGCTACACTAAAGATGGTGGTTTTGCCGAGTATATTATTGCCGATCCTAATTACGTTGCACTTATTCCTGATGGCTTATCAGCAGTACAAGCGGCCCCTATAATTTGTGCTGGTATTACAACTTACAAAGGTATTAAAGAAACCGATGCTAAACCAGGTGAATGGGTAGCAATTTCAGGTTGTGGTGGACTTGGTCATTTAGCGATTCAATATGCCAAAGCGATGGGTCTTAAAGTGTGTGCGATAGATATTGATGACAGCAAGCTTGAACATGCAACCTTACTTGGCGCCGATGCAATCGTAAATGCTAAAACAGATAATGCAGCAGACACCGTCAAAGAAATAACGCAAGGTGGCGCCCATGGCGTACTTATTACGGCTCCTTCCCTACCAGCATTTGAGCAAGGGGTTAATATGACCCGTAAACACGGTACATGTGTTTTAGTTGGCTTACCACCTGGTGAGTTTCCGACGCCATTATTTGATGTAGTAGCAAATTGCATCACCATTAAAGGATCATTTGTTGGGAACCGCAAAGATATGGCCGAAGCGCTCGCTTTTGCGGCACAAGGCAAAGTTAAGGCGGATATTGAATTACAGCCTTTAAGCGCTATTAATGAAATATTCGAAAGACTCGAACATGGCAAAGTACCATCTCGTGTAGTTATTGATTTTACACTTTAGCTAGCAATAAATACGGTGGAAACATGTTAGTAAATAACATATTTCATCGTATCGCTAATTCCATAACGCCTAGATACATATTAATTCCTCTTCATGGCATTTAAATCGAGGTTCGACAATGAAAATTGGTGTTCCAAAAGAAATCCACACAGGCGAGCGACGAGTCGCGACGACCCCAGATGTAGTAAGTAAATTAACAAAGCTTGGTTTTGATGTCGTCATTGAAACTGGTGCAGGAATGGCGGCTAATTACGCCGATGATGCGTATGGCGAAGCTGGTTGTAAAATAGTCAACTCAGCACAAGATGTATGGGCACAATCTGATATTGTACTAAAAGTACAAGCACCTGAAGGTGATGAAAATACATTACTAAAAAGCGGACAAACATTAATCTGTTTTTTATGGCCGGCACAAAACCCTGAGATGCTAAAAGATTTAACTCAGCGTGGTATCACCGCCATTGCAATAGATAGTATTCCTCGTATTTCTCGAGCACAAAAAATGGATGCTCGCAGCTCAATGGCTAATATATCAGGCTATCGTGCAATTGTAGAAGCAGCTCAACATTTTGGTCGATTTTTTACCGGACAAATTACAGCCGCAGGAAGAGTTGCTCCTGCTAAGGTACTTGTAATTGGTGCAGGTGTTGCAGGCTTGGCCGCAATAGGAGCGGCAAAAAGTATGGGCGCAATTGTTCGCTCATTTGATACGCGTGCTGAAGTAAAAGAGCAAATTGAAAGCATGGACGCTGAGTTTTTAATGCTCGACTTTAAAGATGAAGACGGCTCAGGCGAAGGCGGTTACGCTAAAGTAATGAGCGATGAATTTATCGAAGCCGAAATGGCATTGTTTGCAGCGCAAGCTAAAGACGTTGATATAATTGTTACTACCGCACTCATACCCGGAAAACCAGCGCCTAAATTGATCACCAGCGAGATGGTTGCATCAATGAAGAGCGGCAGCGTAATAGTCGATCTTGCAGCCGAACAAGGTGGAAACTGTGAATTAACAGTCCCGGGTAAGGTTGCCGTATGCCATGGTGTATCGATTATTGGTTACACCGATTTACCAAGTCGCCTTGCTGCACAATCGAGCCAATTATACAGTAATAACTTATACAACCTGTTAGCCGAAATGACCCCAGAAAAAGACGGCAAACTCTTTGTTGATATGACAAACGATGTTGTTTTAGGTGCAACTATATGTACTGAAGGAAAAACAACTTGGCCGCCACCAGCACCCACACTATCTGCAACCCCTAAAAAGGTTGCGGCTACACCTAAACCCACGGTTGTTGAGAAAAAGAAATCGGTATTTGGACCTATAATTGGCGCCGCTATCGGTGCATTAGCATTGCTTGGGCTTGGTGGCGTTGCACCCGCTGATTTTATGTCTCATTTTACCGTTTTTGTCTTAGCCTGCTTTGTAGGTTATATGGTTATTTGGAGTGTATCGCCTGCACTACATACGCCTTTAATGAGTGTAACCAATGCCATTTCAAGCATTATTGTTATCGGTGCTTTAATTCAAATAAGCTCAACAGACGACACCATTAAATGGTTTGCCGTTTTTACCGTGTTAATTGCGAGTATTAATATTGTTGGCGGCTTTGCTGTAACACATCGCATGCTCAAAATGTTCCGTAAGTGAGGTTGTCATGATTAGTACTGGTATTGTAACCGTGGCATACATTGCTGCGATGGTTCTTTTTATTTTGGCTTTAAACGGTCTATCCAATCAAGAAACTGCCCGTAAAGGTAATTGGTATGGTATTTCAGGCATGGTGATAGCACTTTTGGCGACTGTTTTAGGTGTTGTTACCAATAACTATATTGAGTTGATGATTGCATTATTAGTGGGTGGCAGTATTGGTTTACTTGTAGCAAAACGAGTGCAAATGACTGCAATTCCAGAGCTGATTGCTATTTTACATAGTCTAGTCGGGCTCGCGGCTATAATGGTTGGGTATGCTAACTTTGCGGATGCTTCTAGTCATTTTACAGGAATTGACTTAACCATTCACGATATTGAAACCTATGTAGGTGTTTTAATTGGTGCTATTACACTTTCAGGTTCAATTACCGCTTTTGGTAAATTATCTGGTCGAATAGGCAGTAAGCCTTTAACACTACCAGGGCGACACATATTTAACCTTGTTTTATTAGTTGCTGTAGCGTGGCTTGGACAGCAATTCGTTGTGCAGTCTGCTGTTGGTAATGGCATGTTGCCGCTGGTTATTATGATAGCGCTTGCTTTAGTTTTTGGTGTTCATATGGTTATGGCAATTGGCGGTGCCGATATGCCGGTTGTTATATCTATGCTTAATAGTTATTCAGGCTGGGCCGCTGCCGCGACAGGCTTTATGCTAAATAACGATTTACTCATTGTAATTGGTGCATTAGTTGGTTCAAGCGGAGCTATTTTGAGCTATATAATGTGCAAAGCTATGAACCGAAATTTCTTATCGGTAATTGCCGGTGGATTTGGTAGTAGCAATGTAAAAGCTTTACCTGCTGGGGATCAAGAACAAGGTGAAGTACTAACAATCAGTGCAACCGAAACAGCAGAGCTGCTCATGAACGCAAAAGAAGTAATGATTATTCCTGGATACGGAATGGCCGTTGCAAAAGCGCAGCAAATAGTCTCTGAACTTACAAGTAAATTACGTGAAAAAGATATTAACGTGCGCTTTGCAATACACCCTGTTGCAGGGCGAATGCCTGGACAAATGAATGTGTTATTAGCTGAAGCTAAGGTTCCTTACGACATTGTTTTTGAAATGGATGAAGTAAACGACGATTTTCCACAAGTCGATGTTTCACTTGTGATTGGTGCAAACGATATTGTAAATCCGTCAGCACTTGATGAACCAAATAGCCCTATCGCCGGCATGCCGGTACTTGAGTGCTGGCATGGTAAAGCGTCTATCGTTTTAAAGCGCAGTATGGCAACCGGTTATGCTGGGGTGCAAAATCCACTATTTTTTAAAGAAAACACACAGATGCTCTTTGGAGATGCCAAAGACACGTTAGTCGAAGTTGTTGCTGCACTATAAAAGTAACATTACAAAGCCGTGGAGGATTCCATGGCTTTGTTGCTAGTTATTAGTATGTATATGCCCTATCAATACCTTTTCAAACTAAAACAAACTGCGGTTCAACATTAAAGCTCACTTCTATTATGAAAATTAAGTTATTGCCCACAGTAGGCTCAAAACATAGGAATAAATATGGGCTAAGTAAAGTATTCAAATATATAGGACCCGGATTACTCATAACCGTTGGCTTTATTGACCCTGGTAATTGGGCTTCAAATATTGCGGCTGGCTCAATGTTTGGTTACACATTATTGTGGATGGTAACATTATCAACCCTAATGCTAATTGTACTACAGCACAATGTCGCGCATCTGGGTATTGTTACGGGTGATTGTTTAGCTGAATCAGCAATGAAAAACTTGAATATTCATGTTGCTAGGTCAGTTCTTTTTACCAGTATTATTGCCGTTATATCTACCGCTTTGGCTGAGATACTCGGTGGGGCAATTGCCCTGCACCTTCTTTTTGATATTCCTATACTCATCGGCTCTGTCATTATTTTAGTTATTGTTATTGTATTGCTGTTTACCAACACTTACTCAAAGCTTGAAAAGCTTATTATTGGTTTTGTTTCTATTATTGGATTTTCATTTTTATATGAAATGAGCATTGTTAGTATTGATTGGTCCAAAGCACTTACAAGTTGGGTAACGGTTAGCATTCCTGATGGATCTATTATGATTGTAATGGCAGTACTTGGTGCCGTAGTTATGCCTCATAATCTATTTTTACATTCAGAAATAATTCAAAGTCGAAAATGGAATAATGAAAATGAAGCCGTTATTAAAAAGCAATTAAGGTATGAGTTTACAGACACATTAGTATCTATGATTATTGGCTGGGCTATAAATAGTGCAATGATAATACTTGCCGCAGCTGCATTTTTTGATAAAAAAATAATCGTTACTGAATTAGAACAAGCCCAACATCTTCTTACGCCAATGCTTGGCTCAAAGGCCGCATTAGTTTTTGGAATCGCATTACTATTCGCCGGAATATCTTCCACAATAACGGCGGGGATGGCAGGCGGCTCTGTTTATGCTGGAATATTTAAAGAACCTTATAATATAAAAAATAACCACACTAAGGTTGGTGTGGCGGGTATATTAATTATCTCGACATTACTTATATTTTGGATTTCTGACCCATTTAAAGGTTTAATCATTTCTCAAATGGTATTAAGCATTCAATTACCCATTACCGTCTTTTTACAGATTTATTTAACATCATCGCAAAAAGTAATGGGCAAGCATAAAAATTCAAAAGTGATGCGTTTATTATTGTTATTAATTGGCTTAATTCTAACTATTTTAAATATTATGTTGTTTGCCAGTTTTTTGTAAGATCGCTTATTTAAGTCGCGTTTAAATTTAATGCTATAAAACGGACTCACTCATAATTATTAAATATAACGGCAATTAAAATCAGCCTATATATTATCCGCTTTTCTAAAATTTTTTGATTACTGTATTTTATCCAAATAATCTGAGTTGCTCTTTAAACACTGAATAATAGTACTATGCAATTTTTTTATTTTTATAGGCTTAGCTACATGAGCGCTTATACCTATTGATAAATAATGCGTAATATCTTCCTCAATCACATTTGCCGTTAAGGCTATGATTGGAATATTAGCAATCCTTTTGTCAGGATCCCTTCGGATTATTTTTGTTGCCTCAACACCATCCATAACAGGCATATGAATATCCATCAGTATCATATCGAACTCTCCTGATTTAACAGTTTCAGTACATTCGAGCCCATTCTCAACTAAATGAACTATTACACCTCTTTTCTCTAAAAGATCAGCAATAATTAATTGGTTAATTCCGTTATCCTCTACAACTAAAACTTTTAAGCCTGCCAAAGAGTCTTGGTTGGATGATAGAGCCAATTTTGTTGAATCTAAAATATTTGTTTCAATTACATTATGCAAAACACTTGTTGAAACAGGCTTTTGTAAAATTGTATTTATATTTAATTTTTTTGCTAAATGATTTATTGAATCTTTATCGTAAGCTGTAAGTACAATAATAACGTCGCAAGGTTTAGAATCCATATAATTTATACGTGTTAAAAAATGCTCGCCATCTATAATTGGCATAGTCCAATCTGTAATAATAACTTTAAACTTACCCACTTCTTTTTCAAGAATATAAAGTGCCTCTTGCGCTGATTTACACAAAGTACACCTTAACCCCATTAAAGTGAGTTGTATCTCAATCGCGTTAAGCGCTAACATATTGTCATCAACAACTAACACATCAAAAGCATCTGGAAACGTTAAGTTGTGTTTATCCGATATAATCACTTGATTATTAGGTTTTATTTTAATCGATGCTATAAATTCACTTCCAATATTTAATGTACTTTTTACAGAAATATCACCATCCATTAGTTTACATAAACGCTTACTTATCGTTAATCCCAAGCCTGTCCCTCCAAAATTCCTGGTGGTAGAGGTATCTTCTTGAGTAAAGGCCTCAAATAGATGAGGTAAGTTTTTTGGCGCGATCCCTACACCTGAATCTTTAACAATAAAGTGCATTTGTATTGGTTCATATTCATTTAAATTAGTTTCTGCTTCAATGCTAACTGACACTTGTCCTTGAGATGTAAACTTAATCGCGTTAGAGCATAAATTTAACAGAACCTGATTAATTCTAACAACATCACCCATTAAATCAGGTGTTACATTCGGTGAAACATTAACTACAAACTCTATTCCTTTTTTTTGCGCCTGGTTTTCAAATGTTGTTTTTATATAGTCCACTACAGAGTTGATAGAAAAAGGATATTCTTCTAAATTAATATTGCCAGACTCAATTTTGGAAAAATCTAAAATATCATTAATTACAGAAAGTAGCTGATCAGAGGAGTATTTTATCTTATTTAAATATTCTTTTTGCTCTAGGGGCTGTTGATCTTTGTAGTATATATATTAATCAGCCCACATTGGTAGCCACATCATAGTAAATGCTAAAGCG